>NZ_JBZWBG010000020.1:0-136514 GCF_058680555.1 Pseudomonas sp. YA1 | reverse complement strand
AACCGCTGAAAGCATCTAAGCGGGAAACTTGCCTCAAGATGAGATCTCACTGGGAACTTGATTCCCCTGAAGGGCCGTCGAAGACTACGACGTTGATAGGCTGGGTGTGTAAGCGTTGTGAGGCGTTGAGCTAACCAGTACTAATTGCCCGTGAGGCTTGACCATATAACACCCAAACAATCTGACGATTGTGTGTTGTAAGGTGAAGTCGACGAACCGAAAGTTCGCATGAACCGCAAACACCTTGAAATCACATACCTGAATATGGATAGACGTAAGCCCAAGCGAACGGATATCCAACCGAATTGCTTGACGATCATAGAGCGTTGGAACCACCTGATCCCTTCCCGAACTCAGAAGTGAAACGACGCATCGCCGATGGTAGTGTGGGGTCTCCCCATGTGAGAGTAGGTCATCGTCAAGCTCCTATCCCAAAACCCCTGGTCAGTGATGACCGGGGGTTTTGCTTTTGCGCGCGGAAAAAGGCGTGCTTCCTCGCTTCTTTTCTCGACTGCGAATGCCGGCGGCGACTGTCACAATTGCCCTGGAAACTACCCATCCTGCATGAAACGGATGGACGGCTACCTCCCCCAGGCGGATCGAAAACGCGCTCCAGAGGGCCTCCCGGGCCCCTCCGTGAAAGGCTGGAGCCCTTGTGTCTCCAGGCTTTCAGGGGTGTGGCAGGGCTTCTCCCAAGGCTTGCGGAAAAATGTCGGAAGGCTGATGGCATTTCATCCAACTGTCACATTCCTTTCATAGAGTCTTCATGCGGCCTGACGATACTGGCCCCCGTTCCATCCAACCCCATCCTGTCCAAGGAGCAAGGCATGAAACTCAAGCGTTTGATGGCGGCCCTGACGTTCGTCGCCGCAGGCGTAGGCGCCGCTTCCGCGGTAGCCGCGATCGACCCGGCGCTGCCGGAATATCAGAAAGCCAGCGGTGTGTCGGGCAACCTGTCGAGCGTCGGCTCCGACACTCTGGCCAACCTGATGACCATGTGGGCCGAGGAGTACAAGCGCCTCTATCCGAACGTGAACATCCAGATCCAGGCTGCCGGTTCTTCCACCGCGCCGCCGGCCCTGACCGAAGGCACCGCCAACCTGGGCCCGATGAGCCGCAAGATGAAGGACGTCGAGCTGCAGGCTTTCGAGCAGAAGTACGGCTATAAGCCGACCGCCGTCCCGGTCGCTGTCGACGCCCTGGCGATCTTCGTGCACAAGGACAACCCGATCAAAGGCCTGACCATGCAGCAGGTCGATGCGATCTTCTCCGCTACCCGCCTGTGCGGCAGCAAGCAGGACGTGAAGACCTGGGGCGACCTGGGCCTGACCGGCGACTGGGCGAAGAAGCCGGTGCAACTGTTCGGCCGCAACTCGGTTTCCGGCACCTACGGCTACTTCAAGGAAGAAGCCCTGTGCAAAGGCGACTTCCGTCCGAACGTCAACGAGCAGCCGGGTTCGGCTTCTGTGGTGCAGTCGGTCAGCCAGTCGCTGAACGGCATCGGCTACTCCGGTATCGGCTACAAGACCGCCAGCGTGAAGACCGTGGCCCTGGCCAAGAAGGAAGGCGCTGCCTTCGTCGAGGACAACGAGCAGAACGCCCTGAACGGCACCTACCCGCTGTCGCGCTTCCTCTACGTCTACGTGAACAAGGCGCCGAACAAGCCGCTGGATCCGCTGGAGGCTCAGTTCCTCAAGCTGGTTCTGTCCAAGACCGGCCAGCAGGTCGTGGTCAAGGACGGCTACATCCCGCTGCCGGCCAAGGTGGCCGAGAAGGCGATCAAGGAACTGGGCCTGTAATCCAGTGACTTGAGCGGATGGCCCAGCGATGGGCCGTCCAGGCATGAAGGCTCTGCCGGCGGGCGCTAGGACCCGCCGGCCTTTCCCGCCAGCGAGGCTCTGCTGGCGGGCTTTGTTGCGTCATGTTGCTGTCATCTGTCTGTCATACAGAGCCTTTAGGGTGTCACCCCATGAACGACATGGCCAACTCCCCGATGAACTCCTCCCTTGCTCCCGAGCGGATTGACTTCAATACGCCAGCCCTGCAACGCAAGCGCCGCATCCGTGCCCTCAAGGACCGCCTGACCCGCTGGTACGTGCTGGTCGGCGGCCTGGCCGTGCTGGCGGCGATCACCCTGATCTTCTTCTACCTGGCCTACGTCGTGCTCCCGCTGTTCCGCGGCGCCGACCTGGAGACCCGCGAAGCGCTGACTCCGGCCTGGATGCAGCAGGCGCAGGTGCCCCTGCTGCTCAGCATCGAGGAGCAGAACCAGGTGGCCATGCGCGTTGGCGGCCAGGGCGAGATCCTCTTCTTCAACGCCAAGACCGGTGTCGAACTGAAGCGTGTCGCTCTGCCGCTTCCGGCGGGCACCGAGATCCGCTCGATCGCCCAGGACCAGCCGGGCAGCCCGACGGTCGCCCTGGGCTTGTCCAACGGACAGGTGCTGGTGTTCCAGCACACCTACAAGGTCACCTACCCGGACAACAAGAAGACCATCACCCCGGAGATCGCCTTCCCCTACGGCGAGACCCCGATCGGTCTCGATCCGCAGGGCCGCCCGCTGGAGCATGTGAGCATCAATGCCGGCGACGACAGCCTGCTGCTGGCTGGCTCCGTCGACAAGCAACTGCTGCTGTTGAGCATGACTCGCGAAGAGAACATGCTGACCGGCGAAAGCACGCTGGACGAGGAGCGCATCGAACTCCCGCAGATCGCCGAACCGGTGAAAGCCATCTACCTCGACCCGCGCAAGCAGTGGCTGTACGTGATCAACGGACGTGCCACCGCCGATGTGTTCGACCTGCACAGCCGCCAGTTGAACGGTCGCTACAAGCTGCTGGAAGACCCCAACGCCGAGGTCACCGCGAGCACCCAGCTGTTGGGCGGCATCTCGCTGCTGGTGGGCGATTCCAAGGGTGGCATCGCCCAGTGGTTCATGGCTCGCGATACCGACGGCGAACCGCGCCTGTCGCACGTTCGCGACTTCAACCTGGATGGCGCGCCGATCAGCGCCATCGCTCCGGAACAACGGCGCAAGGGCTTCATCGCCCTGGACGAGAAGGGCAACCTCGGCGTCTTCCACAGCACGGCGCACCGTACCCTGCTGGTCCAGCCGGTCGCCGACTCTTCCGGGGTCATCACCCTGTCGCCGCGGGCCAACCGCCTGCTGCTGGAGCAGGGTGGCAAGATCCACCGCTTCGCCCTGAGCAACCCGCACCCGGAAATCTCCTGGAGCGCGCTCTGGGGCAAGGTCTGGTACGAGAGCTACGACAAGCCGGCCTACGTCTGGCAGTCCACCGCCGCGACCACCGACTTCGAACCGAAGCTGAGCCTCTCGCCGCTGACCTTCGGCACGCTCAAGGCCGCCTTCTACGCGATGATCCTGGCAGCTCCGCTGGCCATCGCGGCCGCCGTCTACACCGCCTATTTCATGGCTCCGGCGATGCGCCGCAAGGTCAAGCCGGTGATCGAGCTGATGGAGGCGCTGCCGACGGTGATCCTCGGCTTCTTCGCCGGCCTGTTCCTGGCGCCCTACGTCGAAGGCCACCTGCCAGGGGTGTTCAGCCTGCTGTTGCTGACGCCGCTGGGCATCCTTCTCGCCGGCCTGCTCTGGAGCCGCCTGCCCGAGCGTATCCGCCTGAGCCTGCCGGCCGGCTGGGAAGCCGCGCTGCTGATCCCGGTGGTGCTCGCCGTCGGCGCCTTCGCCCTGTGGCTGAGCCCGCACCTGGAGACCACCTTCTTCGGCGGCGACATGCGCCTCTGGCTGAGCCACGACCTGGGCATCACCTACGACCAGCGCAATGCCCTGATCGTCGGGCTGGCAATGGGCTTCGCGGTGATCCCGAATATCTTCTCGATCGCCGAGGACGCCATCTTCAGCGTGCCGCGCAGCCTTACCTACGGCTCCCTGGCCCTGGGCGCCACGCCCTGGCAGACGCTGACCCGCGTGGTGATCCTGACCGCCAGCCCAGGCATCTTCTCGGCGCTGATGATCGGCATGGGCCGCGCCGTCGGCGAGACCATGATCGTGCTGATGGCGACCGGCAATACCCCGGTGATGGAACTGAACATCTTCGAAGGCATGCGCACCCTGGCGGCCAACGTCGCGGTGGAGATGCCCGAGTCGGAGGTCGGCGGCAGCCACTACCGCGTGCTGTTCCTCTCGGCGCTGGTACTGCTGACGTTCACCTTCGTGATGAACACCCTGGCAGAGCTGATCCGTCAGCGTCTGCGCAAGAAATACGCGTCGTTGTAAGCGGCGGAGGTATAGCTCTGTGAAACAGAAACAGGAAACCGTCAAAGCCTGGTTCGGCAGCGGCTCGCCCTGGGTGTGGATGAACGCCGGCGCGGTGTCGATCGCGGTGATCATGACCATCGGCCTGCTGGCGGTGATCGCGGTACGCGGCCTCGGCCACTTCTGGCCGGCGAACGTCATCGAGGCGACTTACCAGATCCCTGGCGAAGCCGCCAAGACCGTGATCGGCGAGGTGGTCCAGGCCGAGGAAGTGCCGCGCGCGCGCCTGCGCAGCGCCGGCATGCCGGTCCCGGAGGCCGGCCCCGAATTCATGACCCGCGAGCTGCTCAAGCTGGGCAACCGCGAGCTTTACGGCAGCGATTTCTCCTGGGTCGTCGGCGAGTGGCTGCAGGACATCAAGCGTCCCGAAGCGCTGATGGTTCTCGAACGCCGCGAGTGGGGCAACTTCTACGGCTACCTGCTGAGCGTCAAGGAGAACGGCCAGGTGGTCGCCGAAGGCGACGCCGCGGTAGGCGAACTGCAGAAGCGCATGCAGCGGGTGGATGACCTCTACGCCAAGCTCTACAAGCTGGAGAAGGGCGACATCGGCGGGATCAACCACGGTCTCGAGCGCCTGCGCCTGAAAGAGCGCAAGTTGCAGTTGGACGGCAAGCTGGACGCCGCCGCCCAGGCCGACCTGGCCGCCGAGCGCAGCGAGTTGCAGGCGCGCTACAAGGTCCTGGAAGAGCAGCTCAACGGCCTGCACCAGGAGTTCAACCGCGACAGCGTGGTAATGCGCGACGCCAGCGGCCGCGAGAGCGAAATCACCCTTGGCAAGCTGGTGCATGCCTACCAGCCCAACGCCATGGGCCTGGGCACCAAGATGACGGTGTACTTCAAGAAGCTCTGGGAGTTCCTCAGCGACGATCCGCGCGAGGCCAATACCGAGGGCGGTATCTTCCCGGCGATCTTCGGCACCGTGATGATGACCCTGGTGATGGCGCTGATCGTCACCCCGTTCGGCGTGATCGCTGCGGTCTACCTGCGCGAGTACGCCAAGCAGGGGCCGCTGACCCGGGTGATCCGCATCGCCGTGAACAACCTCGCCGGCGTACCGGCGATCGTCTACGGCGTGTTCGGCCTGGGCTTCTTCGTCTACGTGCTGGGCGGTTCCATCGACCGGCTGTTCTTCCCCGAGGCCCTGCCGGCGCCGACCTTCGGTACCCCCGGACTGTTCTGGGCCTCGCTGACCCTGGCGATCCTCGCCGTGCCGGTGGTGATCGTCGCCACCGAGGAAGGCCTGGCGCGGATTCCGCGCGCGGTCCGCGAAGGCTCCCTGGCGCTCGGCGCGACCAAGGCGGAAACGCTGTGGAAGATCGTCCTGCCGATGGCCAGCCCGGCGATGATGACCGGCCTGATCCTCGCCGTGGCTCGTGCCGCCGGCGAAGTGGCGCCGCTGATGCTGGTCGGCGTGGTGAAACTGGCACCGTCGCTGCCGGTCGACGGTAACTATCCGTACGTGCATCTCGACCAGAAGATCATGCACCTCGGTTTCCATATCTACGACGTCGGTTTCCAGAGCCCCAACGTCGAGGCCGCACGGCCGCTGGTATACGCTACGGCGTTGCTGCTGGTCGTGGTGATCGCCCTGCTGAACTTCTCCGCCATCGCGATCCGCAATCGCCTGCGCGAGAAGTACAAGGCCCTGGAAAACTGATTGAGGGAGCTTCCCATGCAAAACGAGACCGCCAGCCACGGCATCAACTTCGATGCGCTCGGCCGCGACCGCCAGAGCCTCGACCTGGCTTCCGAAAGTGTCGAACTGGAAGTGCCCGGGCTGAACCTGTTCTACGGCGCCAAGCAGGCCCTGTTCGACGTCCGGATGAACATTCCGAAGCAGCGCGTGACCGCCTTCATCGGCCCGTCCGGCTGCGGCAAGTCGACCCTGCTGCGCTGCTTCAACCGGATGAACGATCTGGTGGATGGCTGCCGCGTCGAAGGTGAGATCCGCCTCGATGGTCACAACATCTTCGCCAAGGGCGTCGACGTCGCCGAGCTGCGCCGTCGCGTCGGCATGGTGTTCCAGAAGCCCAACCCGTTCCCCAAGAGCATCTACGAGAACGTGGTCTACGGCCTGCGTATCCAGGGCATCAACAAGAAGCGCGTACTTGACGAGGCCGTCGAGTGGGCGCTGAAGGGGGCTGCGCTGTGGGAGGAGGTGAAGGATCGCCTGCACGAGTCCGCCCTCGGCCTGTCCGGTGGCCAGCAGCAGCGCCTGGTGATCGCCCGGACCATCGCGGTGGAACCGGAAGTGCTGCTGCTCGACGAGCCGTGCTCGGCGCTGGACCCGATCTCCACGCTGAAGATCGAAGAGCTGATCTACGAGTTGAAGTCGAAGTTCACCATCGTCATCGTTACCCACAACATGCAGCAGGCCGCGCGGGTTTCCGACTATACGGCGTTCATGTACATGGGCAAGCTGATCGAGTTCGGCGACACCGATACGCTGTTCACCAACCCGGCGAAGAAGCAGACCGAAGACTACATCACCGGCCGCTACGGCTAGCGGCGCGTCCGGAGGCGCGGCGATACCGCTGCCTCCGGCGCTCTCCGTAGCTCGTTGATGTCACCGGTCGCAGCGGCTCCAGAAGGATTCCCCACATGATCAACAAAGACAGTCTCACCCATCACATCTCCCAGCAGTTCAACGCCGAGCTGGAGGATGTGCGCAGCCACCTCCTGGCCATGGGCGGGCTGGTGGAAAAGCAGGTCAACGACGCGGTCAACGCGCTGATCGACGCCGACTCCGGCCTCGCCCAGCAGGTCCGCGAGATCGACGACCAGATCAACCAGATGGAGCGCAACATCGACGAGGAGTGCGTGCGTATCCTCGCCCGGCGTCAGCCGGCGGCCTCCGACCTGCGCCTGATCATCAGCATCTCGAAGTCGGTGATCGACCTCGAGCGGATCGGCGACGAGGCCTCCAAGGTCGCCCGCCGCGCCATCCAGCTGTGCGAGGAAGGCGAGTCGCCGCGCGGCTACGTCGAGGTTCGGCACATCGGCAGCCAGGTGCAGAGGATGGTGCAGGAGGCACTGGACGCCTTCGCCCGCTTCGATGCCGACCTGGCGCTGTCCGTGGCGCAGTACGACAAGACCGTCGATCGCGAATACAAGACCGCCCTGCGCGAGCTGGTCACCTACATGATGGAAGACCCGCGGGCGATATCCCGCGTGCTCAACATCATCTGGGCCCTGCGCTCGCTGGAGCGTATCGGCGACCATGCGCGCAACATCGCCGAGCTGGTGATCTACCTGGTTCGCGGCACCGACGTTCGTCACATCGGCCTGACCCGCATGAAGGAAGAGGTCGAGAACAACCGCGGCGAGTGATCTTCCGCAGGCAAGGCTCCCTTGACCTGGAGCCTTGTTTCTTCGCGCGACTGCAGCAAGGCTTGGCATCCTGCCAGCAGGGGAGGCTATCCTAGGCGAACCTGTCCAGGAGAAGTCGATGAGCAAAGTCAGCGCGCTAGTGGTGGATGACGCCCCCTTCATCCGAGATCTGATGAAGAAAGGGTTGCGCGACAACTTCCCCGGCCTTCATATCGAGGAGGCCGTGAACGGCCGCAAGGCCCAGCAACTGCTCAGTCGGCAGAACGTCGACCTGATCCTCTGCGACTGGGAGATGCCGGAGATGTCCGGCCTCGAACTGCTGACCTGGTGCCGTGCCCAGGAAAACCTCAAGACTACCCCGTTCATCATGGTCACCAGTCGCGGCGACAAGGAGAACGTGGTCCAGGCGATCCAGGCCGGGGTGTCGGACTACATCGGCAAGCCATTCTCCAATGACCAGCTGGTGGCCAAGATCAAGAAGGCCCTGAGCCGCAGCGGCAAGCTGGAAGCCCTGGCGGCCCACGCGCCGCGCCGGGAGATCGCCAGCGGCATGGCCAACGATTCGCTGGCCGCCCTGACCGGCGGTCGCGCCGAGGTGATCAAGCCCGCCGCCAGTCCGGCAAAACCGGCCCCCGCGCCGAAGCCGGCTTCGGCTCCCCAGGCCAGCGCGCGTCCCGCCGGCAGCGGCAACCCGCTGGGCCAGGCGCAATTGCGCCTGCCGCAGAGCAGCATGCCCTGCGTGATCAAGGCGGTCAGCCTGAAGGAAGCGCAACTGGTGGTGAAGCGCGCCGACCCGCTGCCGCAGGTGCTGGAAAGCGCGGTGCTGGACCTCGAGGAAAACAGCGACGTGGCGCGCCTGAACGGCTACCTGCACGCCATCGCCGCGCTGGAGCCGAAGCCGGATAGCGATTGGCTGCTGCTGACCCTGCGTTTCGTCGACCGCGACCCGCAGAAGCTCGACTACCTGTCGCGCCTGATCGCCCGCGGAAGTACCCAGAAGCACTACGTTCCCGGCGCCTGAGCGGGTTTTTTCCCGACGATCCGTTCACAGCCCGCTCGCTGTCGTCTCGCCCTGGCAATAAAGCGCTGCTAGTCTTGCCGATTCGGGATAACCAGAACGACACGATCCGTGCAGTCATGCTAGGGCGCCTTCTCCTTCTCTGTGGCCTGTTCGCCGCGGCAGCTCCGGCTGCGGCCCTGACCATCTACAAGTACACCGACGCCAATGGCGTGGTGACCTACTCCGACCGCGCCGTGGCCGGGGCGCAGGTGTTCGTCTTCCGCGACCGGATGGTCGAGCACCTGGAACGGGAAGTGAAGCTGGAGACGAAGAAGCACGCGGGTGGCGAGACCCTGCAGGTGCGCAACGACCTCTACGCGCCGGTCGAGGTCGAGTTGCGGATCCGCAACCCGCGCAATGCCGTCGGGGTGCCCGACGGGCCGATTCGCTGGGTGGTCCCGGCGCGCAGCCAGGTGCGCCTGGCGACCCTGGCGCCGCGTAAGGCCGGCAAGCCGATGAGCTACACGCCGAAGCTGCGCTACGCGCTCGGCGACCCGCGCCAGCAGCCGCTGCTCTATCGCTATCCGCTGCCCTGGCGCGGCGGGCCGTTCCGCCTGTCCCAGGGCGCCAATGGCAAGTACAGCCACTTCACCCCCAAGGGCCGCTACGCGATGGACATCGCCATGCCCGAGGGCACGCCGATCATCGCTGCCCGCGGCGGCACCGTGGTGAAGATCGAGAACAACCAGAGCGGGCGCGGCAACAATCCCTCGGGCAACTTCGTCCGCATCCTGCACGACGACGGCACCATGGGCGTCTACCTGCACCTGATGCGCCATTCGGTGCTGGTCGCCGAGGGCCAGCGGGTCCAGGTCGGCACGCCGCTGGCGCGCTCCGGCAACACCGGCAACAGCAGCGGGCCGCACCTGCACTTCGTGATCCAGCGCAACGTCGGCCTGGCGCTGGAGTCGATTCCCTACGACTTCGCCCAGCCGGTCGACAGCCTGCCGAACTTCGCCATCGTCCGCGAGCCTTGAAAAGTCGCCGGCGCCGTGGCGGCGCCGGCTCGTCTCAGTCGAGCTTGACCACCTTGGCCAGGACGATCTTCGGACCGCGCATCTTCTTCACGATGATCCGCAGGCCCTCGGTGTCGAGGACTTCCTCTTCCTCCGGCACCCGCTTCAGGGTGTCGTAGACCAGCCCGGCGAGAGTGTCCGCCTCGACATGATCGAGGTCGATGCCGAGCAGGCGCTCGAGCTTGAACAGCGGTGTGTCGCCGCGCACCAGCAGCTTGCCCGGCTGGTAGGCGAGGATGCCGCGCTCGGTCTTGCGGTGCTCGTCCTGGATGTCGCCGACCAGCACTTCCAGCACGTCCTCCATGGTCAGGAAGCCGACCACCTTGTGATCGGCCTCTTCCACCACGGCGAAGTGCGCGCCGCCCTTGCGGAACTGCTCCAGCAGGCGCGACAGCGGGGTGTGCTTGGTGACGATCTCCAGCGGGCGCACCAGTTCGTCGAGGTCGAAGGTCTCCGGCAGGCTGTCCAGGGCGGACAGCGCCAGCAGCAGGTCCTTGATGTGCAGCAGGCCGATGAACTCGCCCTTGTGGCTGTCCCAGACCGGGTAGCGGCTGTACTTGTGGCGGCGGATCACCGCGAGGATGTCCGCCAGCGGCGCGTCGTGCTCGAGGTAGACCAGGTCTTCGCGGGAGTTGGCCCAGTCGACCACCTCCAGTTCGCCCAGCTCCACCGCCGAGGCCAGCACGCGCATGCCCTGGTCGCTGGGGTCCTGGGCGCGGCTGGAGTGGAGGATCAGCTTCAGTTCGTCGCGGCTGTAGTGATGCTCGTGGTGCGGGCCGGGCTCGCCCTGGCCGGCGATCTTGAGGATGGCGTTGGCGCTGGCGTTGAGCAGCCAGATCGCCGGGTACATCAGCCAGTAGAAGAGGTACAGCGGCACCGCCGTCCACAGCGACAGCAGTTCCGGCTTGCGGATCGCCCAGGACTTGGGCGCCAGCTCGCCGACCACGATGTGCAGGTAGGAAATGATGAAGAACGCGGTGAAGAAGGAGATACCGCGGATCAGTTCGTCGGAATGCACGCCGATCATCGCCAGCAGCGGTTCCAGGAGTTCGGCGAAGGCCGGCTCGCCGACCCAGCCCAGGCCCAGGGAGGCCAGGGTGATGCCCAGCTGGCAGGCGGACAGGTAGGCGTCCAGCTGGTTGTGAACCTTGCGCAGGATGGCGCCGCGCCAGCCGTGCTGCTTGGCGATGGTTTCCACGCGGGTGGCGCGGAGCTTGACCATGGCGAACTCGGCGGCGACGAAGAAGCCATTGAGTAGGACGAGGAAAAGCGCGAAGAGGATCAGGCCGGCATCGGCGAAATAGGTGGCGATGCTGGTACTAGGAGAAGGGTCCATGGGGGTGTGCGGTAGCCAAAAGGCCCTTAAGAATGAGGGGCTGTGTCGTCGCTTGCAAGCCTTGGCCGTGCCGACGCCGGCGGCGCGGCACCGCGACGAGGCTCACTTCGGCGCCTTGCGCTCGGCCTCGGCGACCTGCGCCGGGGCGAAATGGCAGGTGAAGGTGCTGCCCTTGCCGGGCACGCTGCTGATTTCCAGGCGCGCGCGGTGGCGGATCAGCACGTGCTTGACGATGGCCAGGCCGAGGCCGGTGCCGCCGGTGTTGGAGGCGCGGCTGGAGTCCACCCGGTAGAAGCGCTCGGTCAGGCGCGGCAGGTGCTTGGGGTCGACGCCGATACCGGTGTCCTGCACCGACAGGTGCGCGCCCTGTTCGTCGGCCCACCAGCGGATGCGGATCTCGCCTTCGTCGGGGGTGTACTTCACCGCGTTGAATACCAGGTTGGAGAAGGCGCTGCGCAGTTCCGCCTCGCTGCCCTTGAGCTGCACAGCGGGTGCGGCGTCCAGGCTGATGCGGTGGTTGCGCCCGGCGGACAGGGCCTGGGCGTCGTTACGGATGCTGGCGAGGAGAGCGTCCACCGCCACCGGCTTGTTGTCGCCGGGGTAGTCGGTGGCCTCCAGCTTGGCCAGCAGGAGCAGGTCGTTGAGCAGGTTCTGCATGCGTCCGGCCTGCTGCTGCATCTGCTGCAGGGCGCGCAGCCAGCGCGGGTTCACATCCTCGACGTTGTCGAGGAGGGTCTCCAGGTAGCCGGCGATCACCGTCAGCGGCGTACGCAGCTCGTGGGAGACGTTGGCCACGAAGTCCTTGCGCATCTGCTCCAGCTGGTGGACGCGGGTGACGTCGCGGACCAGCATCAGGTGCTCGCGGTTGCCGTAGAGGGTGATGTGGAATTGCAGGCGCAGGCGCTCGTTGATCGGCGAGGGGATTTCCAGCGGCTCGCGGTAATCCTCCTGGTCGAAGTATTCCTTGAAGCGCGGATGGCGGATCAGGTTGCTCACCGGCTGGCCACCGTCCTGCGGGGTCTTCAGGCCGAGCAGGTTTTCCGCGGCGAGGTTCCACCATTCCAGGTTGCCGTCGCTGTCGAGCATGATCACCGCGTCACGCAGGGCCGCGGTGGACTCCTGGATCCGGTCGATCACCGCCTGCAGGCGGCCACGGGCGCGCTGGTTGCGGCGTTGCAGGTGGTAGATATTGTCGAAGACTTCGCCCCAGAGGCCGTAGCTGTCCGGCGGTGGCTCGTCTGGCTGGTGGTTGCGCAGCCACTGGTGCAGACGCAGTAGCTGCCAGAGGGTCCAGCCGAGGTAGAGAGCCAGGCCGAGGGCCAGGGCCCAGCCGTAATGGCCGCTGACCACGCCGAGCACGAGGCTGGCGGCCAGCACGAGAAGCAGGTGGCGGATCAGCGCTCCACGCCAGTCTTGGTTCACGACGGATTGCATCCTGTCCAGTGGCGGTCCGTCACGGACCGTCCAGGGGAAACGACTCCGGCCGCTGGGCGGCCGGGAGCGGGGTCAGCTCTTGGTGGAGAAACGATAGCCGGTCCCGCGGACAGTCTGAACCAGATTTTCGTAGACCTCGCCGAGCGCCTTGCGCAGGCGGCGGATATGCACGTCGACGGTGCGCTCCTCGACATAGACGTTGCCGCCCCAGACCTGGTCGAGCAGTTGGCCGCGGGTATAGGCGCGTTCCTGGTGAGTCATGAAGAACTGCAGCAGGCGGTACTCGGTGGGGCCCATCTCGGCCGGCTTGCCGTCGATGGTCACGCGGTGGCTGATCGGGTCCAGCAGCAGGCCGCCAACCTCGATCGGCGCCTCGCTGTCGCCAGGCCCGGTGCGGCGCAGCACGGCCTTCAGGCGGGCGACCAGCTCGCGGGGCGAGAACGGCTTGGTGATGTAGTCGTCGGCACCGACCTCCAGGCCCTGGATCTTGTTGTCCTCCTCGCCCTTGGCGGTGAGCATGATGATCGGGATGTCGACGGTCAGTTCGTCGCGCTTCAGGCGCCGCGCCAGTTCGATGCCGGAAGTGCCGGGGAGCATCCAGTCGAGCAGGATCAGGTCCGGCTTGCGGTCGACGATCACCGCGTGCGCCTGCTGGGTATTTTCCGCCTCCAGGCACTCGTAGCCGGCCATCTCCAGGGCCACGGCGATCATCTCGCGAATCGGTGCTTCGTCATCAACGATGAGGATTGTCTTGCCAACCATGGTCTTGCCTCGGGTCGATCTGTCTTGCGCCGCATTAGATAACGAAATTGTGTCAGGTATGTGACACAACGGCGTAGTTTCCGCCGACTGCCCGCGGCGGGGCTATGCTCAACAGGTTCCGGTGCCGTCCCTGCGGGCGGCGAACGCTCCACCTGAAGACACAGGAGAGAGACGCGATGAACAGAATCCACCTGGCGCTGGGTCTGGCGCTGGCCCTGCCGGCGTTCGCCGCGCTGGCCCAGGAAACGGTGGCGCCGGCCACCGAAAAGGACGGCGTGCTGGTCGATGGCAAGGGCATGACGCTCTATACCTACGACAAGGACAGCGAAGGGCAATCCGCCTGTTCCGGGCAGTGCGCGAAGAACTGGCCGCCGCTGGCAGCGGCCCAGGGAGCGCAGGCCAGCGGCGACTGGAGCCTGGTCGCTCGCGAGGACGGCACCCAGCAGTGGGCCTACTACGGCAAGCCCCTTTATACCTTCATCCAGGACAAGAAGCCTGGCGACAAGAACGGTGACGGCAAGATGGGCGCCTGGCACGTCGCCCAGCCGGACATGGACTAGACGGTCGCCGGCCTGCGCGTCGCTCAACGCAGCGCGTAGTCGGCGACCGTGCCGAGGAAGATCGCCAGGCCAGCCCAGTGGTTGTGCAGGAAGGCGCGGAAGCAGGCCTGCGGGTCGCGGTCGCGGGTCGACCAGGCTTCCCAGACGAAGCAGGCCGCCGCCACCGCCAGGCCGAGGTAGAAGCACAGGCCCAGTTCGAAGCGGTTGCCGGCCAGCGCCAGCAGGAGCAGGGTCAGGCCCTGCAGGCTGCCGATGATCAGGCGGTCGGCATCGCCGAAGAGGATTGCGGTGGACTTGATGCCGATCTTCAGGTCGTCCTCGCGGTCGGTCATCGCGTAGTAGGAGTCGTAGGCGACCGTCCACAGCACGTTGGCCAGGAACAGCAGCCAGGCGCTGGCCGGCAGTTCACCGCGCTCGGCGGTGAAGGCCATCAGGATGCCCCAGGAATAGGCGGCGCCCAGCACCACCTGCGGATAGTAGGTGTAGCGCTTCATGAAGGGGTAGAGCGAGGCCACGGCTACCGCGCCGAACGACAGCCAGACGGTCGTTGCGTTGGTCAGCAGGACCAGGCCGAAGCTCAGCGCGACCAGGACGGCGAAGGTGATCCAGGCCTCGCGCACGCTGATCTTGCCGGTGGCCAGCGGGCGCGCCTTGGTGCGTGCGACGTGGCCGTCGAAATTGCGGTCGGCGAAATCGTTGATCACGCAGCCGGCGGCGCGCATCAGGATGACGCCGAGGACGAAGATCAGCAGGTTCTTCAGTTCCGGCACGCCGTCCGCGGCGATCCACAGCGACCAGAGGGTCGGCCAGAGCAGCAGGTAGATGCCGATCGGCCGGTCCAGCCGCACCAGTTGGACGAAGTCCCAGGCGCGGGGGTGCAGGCGGGCCAGCGGCTTGATCAGGGTGACGAACATGGGGACCTCCGGAGTCGACCGGGGGATTATACGTCGGCGATTTCCGCCTGGTCCCACAGGCGCGGTAGGTACACCTCCGCCACCAGCACCCCGAGCGCGCCGCGGGAAAACCGTGAGCGACGGCCCCAGAGACCCTCGGCGCGGACCTCGGCGGGCAGACCGGCCGCCGGATAGCGGCAGACTTCGATGGGCCCGCGCTCGAAGGCGCTGTCGCTGAACAGCAACTCGCCCAGCGAGCGGGTGCCGAGCAGCGCCAGGTCGAAGCCCGAGCCTTCCAGGGCGCTGCGCGCCGCCACGCTGCGGGCGAACACCCAGGGACGGTCGTGGCCATGCAGGTAGACCTCGCGGACCCAGCCGCTACTGCCGGGAGGGACGTCGAGCCCCTGGCATTCGTCGTCGCGCAGGGTCTGCCAGCCTTCCAGCAGGGGTTCGACGCGGAACGCGCCGTCGGCCAGGGCGGTCAGGCGCCGGGTCAGCGACCCTTCGTCGAACAGCCAGTCGAGGACGGTGGGGGAGACGCTGGACAGTTGGTCGGCGCGAAGCCAGAGCGCATTGCTGGGCATGACGGGACTACGAGACGGCGGCAGAAGGCGGCGAGGGTAGCACGTTCGGTCGGCGGCCGGTCTGCGACGCGGTGGCGCGTCACCCCCAGCCGTTCAGACGCAGGGTGGCGCGGACCAGGCGCTGTTCTTCCTGCTCGATCTCCCGCAGGTTGTCGCGGATGCTGTGGATATGTTCACGCGCCGCCCGTTGCGCCTGGTCCGGCTGGCGCTCGCGGAGGGCCGCGTAGAGGCGCGCGTGCTGGCGGTCGATCTGGCGTTTCTGCGGCGGCCGGTGATAGAGGTTGTTCACCGAGGCGAACACCGTGCTCAGCAGCAGTTCGTTGAGCGATTGCAGGGTATGCACCAGCACCGGATTGTGCGATGCCTCGCTGATCGCCCGGTGGAACGCGTGGTCGCGGCGGGCGTGCTCGCGGGGATCGATCGGCTGGGTTTCCTCGTGGCTGGCGAGCATCTCTTCGTAGCGCCGGGCGAGCAGGACGAAGTCTGCCTCGGTGCCGCGTAGCGCTGCCAGGCGGGCCGCCTCGCCCTCCAGCAGGGCGCGGACTTCGAGCAGGTCGTAGAGGGTGCGCGGCTGGGAGCCGAACAGGTGCATCAGCGGGCTGGCGTCGGCGTTGCGGTCGAGATCGGCGACGAACGACCCACGGCCATGCTCGGTATCGATGATGCCGCGCCCGCGCAGCGCCCGCAGGCCCTCGCGCAGGGCCGAGCGCGAGCAGCCGAGCTTGGCCACCAGGCGCCGCTCGGACGGCAGTGCCTGGCCGACCTTGAGCACGCCGTCGACGATCAGCCGCTCGATACGCTCGGCGACCTGGTCGGCCACCCGCTGTTTCTGCATGGAAGCTCCCGTTGCACTGGTAGGACCAGTTGGCTGTCGTTATTCACTATAGAAGCTCACGGGCTTTTTAGCATGCGCCTCATGTTCATGGCGTCTGGCGATACTGGTAGGACCAGTTCGACGCCTGCTGGACCCCGGCCGTCCGCGCGGTACAGGCTGTGGACGCTTGCTGATCCCGCCGACAACCACAACAAGGACAGCCGCCATGAACATCCTCTACGACGAGCGTCTGGACGGTCCGCTGCCGCAGGTGGACAAGGATGGCCTGCTGGCCGAGTTGCGCCTCCGCCTGCCCGACCTCGAACTGCTGCACGCGGCGGAAGACCTGCGTCCCTACGAGTGCGACGGACTCTCGGCGTATCGCTGTACGCCGTTGCTGGTGGCATTGCCGGAACGCATCGAACAGGTTCAGGGCCTGCTCGCGCTCTGCCATCGGCTGAAGGTACCGGTCGTGGCGCGCGGTGCCGGCACCGGCCTGTCCGGCGGCGCGCTGCCGCTGGAGAACGGCGTGCTGCTGGTGATGGCGCGTTTCCGGCGGATCCTCGAGATCGATCCGCTGGGTCGTTTCGCCCGGGTCCAGCCTGGCGTGCGCAACCTGGCGATCTCCCAGGCCGCTGCCCCTCATGGTCTGTACTACGCACCGGACCCGTCCTCGCAGATCGCCTGCTCCATCGGCGGCAATGTCGCGGAGAACGCCGGCGGCGTGCATTGCCTGAAGTACGGCCTGACCGTGCACAACCTGTTGCAGGTGGACATCGTGACCCTGGAAGGCGAGCGCCTGAGCCTGGGGTCCAGCGCCCTGGACAGCGCCGGCTTCGACCTGCTGGCGCTGTTCACCGGCTCCGAAGGGCTGCTCGGCGTGGTGGTGGAGGTCACCGTCAGGCTGTTGCCGCGCCCGCCGGTGGCGAAGGTCCTGCTGGCCAGCTTCGACGATGTGGAAAGCGCGGGGCGGGCGGTGGCCGACCTGATCGGCGCCGGCATCGTCCCGGCCGGGCTGGAAATGATGGACAACCTGTCGATCCGCGCCGCCGAGGACTTCATCCATGCCGGCTATCCGGTCGATGCGGCGGCGATCCTGCTCTGCGAACTGGACGGTGTGGAAGCCGACGTGCACGAGGATTGCGAGCGGGTTCGCGAGCTGTTCGAGGCGGCCGGCGCTACCTCGGTGCGACAGGCCCAAGACGAGGCCGAGCGCCAGCGCTTCTGGGCCGGGCGCAAGAATGCGTTTCCGGCGGTCGGGCGGATTTCCCCCGATTACTACTGCATGGACGGCAGCATCCCGCGCCGCGAGCTGCCGCGGGTGCTGCATGGCATCGCCGAGCTTTCGCGCGAATACGGCCTGCGGGTGGCCAACGTATTCCACGCCGGCGACGGCAACATGCACCCGCTGATCCTCTTCGACGCCAACCTGGCGGGCGAGCTGGAGCGCGCCGAAGCGCTGGGCGGCAGGATCCTCGAGTTGTGCGTGGCGGTAGGCGGCAGCATCACCGGCGAACATGGCGTCGGCCGCGAGAAGATCAACCAGATGTGCGCTCAGTTCAATGCCGACGAGCTGACCCTGTTCCACGCCGTGAAGGCGGCGTTCGACCCGGCCGGGCTGCTCAATCCCGGCAAGAACGTGCCCACCCTGCATCGCTGCGCCGAGTTCGGCGCCATGCACGTCCACCACGGTCGACTGCCGTTCCCCGAACTGGAGCGTTTCTGATGAGCCAGCCGTATTTCGATCCGGACGCTGGCGCCGACCATGCCGGCGCGCTGCTCGAGCGGGTCCGCGACGCCCTGGCGCGGCGCGCGCCGCTGCGCATCGTCGGCGGCGATAGCAAGGCGTTCCTCGGCAGGCCGGTCGCGGGCGAACCGCTGGCGCTCGCCGAACACCGCGGGATCGTCGCCTACGATCCCTGCGAACTGGTGATCACCGCCCGTGCCGGTACGCCGCTGGACGAGCTACAGGCCGTGCTGGCGCGCGGCGGGCAGATGCTTGCCTGCGAGGCGCCGGGTTTCGGCGGCCGGGCGACGGTCGGCGGGGTGCTCGCCAGCGGCCTGTCCGGACCGCGCCGGCCCTGGGCGGGAGCGGTGCGCGATTTCGTCCTCGGCACGCGGCTGATCAGTGGCCTGGGCACCCACCTGCGCTTCGGCGGCGAGGTGATGAAGAACGTCGCCGGCTACGACCTGTCGCGGTTGCTGGCGGGCAGCTTCGGTTGCCTCGGGGTGGTCACCGAAGTGTCCTTCAAGGTGCTGCCCATGCCGCGCTGCCAGGCCGGCCTGAGCCTGGACCTGCCGGTGGCGATGGCGTTGCGCAAGCTGGCCGAGTGGGGAGGCCAGCCATTGCCGATCAGTGCGGCCTGCCACGACGGCGAAGCACTGCGCCTGCGCCTGGAGGGCGGCGAGGGCTCGGTACGCTCGGCACGCGACCGCCTCGGTGGCGAAGCGCTCGATGACGGCTTCTGGGCCGACCTGCGCGAGCAGCGCCTGCCGTTCTTCGACGACCCGCGACCGCTCTGGCGCCTGTCGCTGCCGGCGCTGGCGCCGGAGACGCCGTTGCCCGGTCGTCAGTTGCTGGACTGGGGCGGGGCGCTGCGCTGGCTGAAGAGCGACGCGCCGGCCGCGGACATCCGCGCGTGGACCGCCGCCCATGGCGGCCACGCCACCTGCTACCGCGCCGGCCATCTCGATGCGCCGTTCCAGCCGCTACCGCCTGGACTGCTCGGCCTGCACCGGGCACTCAAACGCCAGCTCGACCCGCAGGGCATCTTCAATCCCGGGCGGATGTACGCCGAACTCTGAGGAGGCGCGATGCAAACCAACCTCTGCGATTCCGCCCGGCAACGCGCCGAGGCCGCCGAAGCCGAGCGCATCCTGCGCAGCTGCGTGCACTGCGGTTTCTGCAACGCCACCTGCCCGACCTACCAGGAGCTGGGCGACGAACTCGACGGCCCGCGCGGACGGATCTACCTGATCAAGCAGTTCCTCGAGCGCGACGAGGCCAGCGAGCGCACCCGCCTGCACCTCGATCGCTGCCTGAGCTGCCGCAACTGCGAAACCACCTGCCCGTCCGGAGTCGAGTACCACAAGCTGCTGGATATCGGCCGCGACCTCCTCGCCGAACGCCTGCCGCGCGGCTTCCGGCAACGCCTGCTGCGCGACGGGCTGCGCCTGCTGGCCCCGCGCCCGGGGTTGTTCGGCGTGCTGGCCGGCGCTGCCGGGCGGCTGAGGCCTCTGCTGCCTGAGGCGATGCAGGGCAAGCTGCCACGTCGGGTCGCGGCGCCGGGCAGGCGGCCGCAGCCCCGGCATGCGCGGCGCGTGCTGCTGCTCGAAGGTTGCGTGCAGCCGGCGCTGTCGCCGAATACCAACGCCGCCGCCGCGCGGGTTCTGGACCGCCTGGGAATCAGCGTGACGCCGGCGGCCGCGGCCGGCTGCTGCGGCGCGCTGGATTTCCACCTGGATGCGCAGGAGCGCGGCCGCCAGCGCGCGCGGCGCAATATCGACGCCTGGTGGCCGTTGCTGCACGAGGGTGCCGAGGCCATCGTGCAGACCGCCAGCGGCTGCGGCGCCTTCGTCAAGGACTACGCCTACCTGCTGCGCGACGACCCACGGTACGCGGACAAGGCGCGCGAGGTCGCCGCCGCTGCCCGCGACCTGGTGGAAGTGCTTCGCGACGAGCCGCTGGAGTCCCTCGGCCTGCGCTGCGACCAGCGCCTGGCATTCCACTGCCCATGCACACTGCAGCACGCGCAACGACTGGGCGGGGCCGTGGAGGCGGTGCTGCGGCGACTGGGCTTCCATCTCACCGAGGTGGCCGACGGTCATCTCTGCTGCGGGTCCGCCGGCACCTACTCGCTGACCCAGCCGGCGCTGTCCCGGCGTCTGCGCGACAACCGCCTGGACGCCCTGGAAAGCGGCGCGCCGGATGTCATCGCCACGGCCAACGTCGGTTGCCAGGCCCATCTCGACGGGGCCGGACGGACCCCGGTACGCCACTGGATCGAGCTGCTCGACCAGGCCTTGCCCGGAGGAGAGTGAAACCATGCACAGCAAGCCGGTACTCGGCCGCGAGGAGGTCGCCCGCGTCCTTGGCGCGGCCCGCGAGGAGGCACAGCGCCAAGGCTGGGCGGTGAGCATCGCGGTGGTCGACGACGGCGGCCACCCGCTGGCGCTGGAGCGCCTCGACGGCTGCGCGCCGATCGGTGCCTACATCGCGACGGAAAAGGCCCGCAGCGCCGCTCTCGGGCGCCGGGAAACGAAGCGCTACGAGGATATGATCAACGGCGGACGCAGTGCCTTCCTCTCGGTGCCGCTGCTGCAGGCCACCCTGGAGGGCGGCGTGCCGATCCTGGTGGACGGACAGGTGGTCGGCGCGGTCGGGGTTTCCGGCGTACGCGCCGAAGAGGACGCCCAGGTGGCGCGGATCGGAGCCGAGGGGCTGTGAGGCGACCGGTGGGCACCACCCATCTTTGGTTGGCCCGTTCGGCACCACCTTGCCTTTCGGGCAGGTTGGCGGACAGGGTGGATTTGTTATAGGTTGCCGGCGCTGAACCGTGGTAACCCGCCCGAGGTAAACAATGAAGAAGTGGCAATGCGTGGTGTGTGGACTGATCTATGACGAGGCCAAAGGCTGGCCGGAAGAAGGCATCGAGGCGGGAACGCGCTGGGAAGACGTGCCTGAAGACTGGCTGTGCCCCGACTGCGGCGTCGGCAAGCTGGACTTCGAGATGATCGAAATCGGCTGAGCCCCGCTCGCCGGCGAAGAAGGCGGCCCTGGCCGCCTTTTTTCATGCCTGGCCAGCGGCCGTCCAGGGGTTATCCTTGGGGCTTGGGTCCGGTCATTGACTGTCCTGCCGGGAACGCCCGGCAGCCTTGCCGTTGGCCGGCCACCGACGCTGAGCTAGGTTCGACGAACGAGGAGGGTGGCTATGCGCAAGTGGCAATGCGTGGTCTGCGGCTTCATCTACGACGAAGCCCTGGGCCTGCCCGAAGAAGGCATTCCGGCGGGAACCCGTTGGGAGGACATCCCGGCGGACTGGGTCTGCCCGGACTGCGGTGTCGGCAAGATCGATTTCGAGATGATCGAGATCGCCTGAGCGAAATCCACAGAAGCGGCGCCCGGCGCCGGCAATCACAGAGGAACGGAAATGAGCGAGCGTGCGCCCCTGGTAATCATCGGAACCGGCCTGGCGGGCTACAACCTGGCCCGCGAGTGGCGCAAGCTGGACGGCGAGACGCCGCTGCTGATGATCACCGCCGACGACGGCCGTTCCTATTCCAAGCCGATGCTCTCCACCGGCTTCTCGAAGAACAAGGACGCCGACGGCCTGGCCATGGCCGAACCGGGCGCCATGGCCGAGCAACTGAACGCGCGCATCCTGACCCATACCCGGGTCACCGGTATCGATCCGGGCCATCAGCGGATCTGGATCGGCGAGGAAGAGGTGCGTTATCGCGACCTGGTCCTGGCCTGGGGTGCGGAGCCGATCCGGGTGCCGGTCGAGGGCGATGCCCAGGACGCGCTCTACCCGATCAACGATCTGGAAGACTACGCGCGCTTCCGCCAGGCGGCTGCCGGCAAGCGCCGGGTACTGCTGCTCGGTGCGGGGCTGATCGGTTGCGAATTCGCCAACGACCTCTCCAGCGGCGGCTACCAGCTCGACGTGGTGGCGCCTTGCGAGCAGGTCATGCCGGGCCTGCTCCACCCGGCCGCGGCAAAGGCCGTGCAGGCCGGCCTGGAAGGCCTCGGCGTGCGCTTCCACCTGGGGCCGGTGCTGGCCAGCCTGAAGAAGGCCGGCGAGGGGCTGGAAGCGCATCTTTCGGATGGCGAGGTGATTCCCTGCGACCTGGTGGTCTCCGCCGTCGGCCTGCGTCCGCGCACCGAACTGGCCTTCGCCGCCGGGCTGGCGGTCAACCGCGGGATCGTCGTCGATCGCTCGCTGCGCACCTCCCACGCCAACATCTACGCGCTGGGCGACTGCGCCGAAGTGGACGGCCTCAACCTGCTCTATGTGATGCCGCTGATGGCCTGCGCACGCGCGCTGGCGCAGACCCTCGCCGGCAACCCCAGCCAGGTGGCCTACGGTCCCATGCCGGTGACGGTGAAGACCCCGGCCTGCCCGCTGGTGGTGTCGCCGCCGCCGCGCGGAATGGATGGCCAATGGCTAGTGGAAGGCTCTGGAACGGACCTCAAGGTCCTGTGCCGGGATACCGCTGGTCGAGTGATCGGTTACGCCCTGACCGGAGCGGCGGTGAACGAAAAATTGGCCCTGAACAAAGAGTTACCCGGCCTCATGGCTTGAATGCCATTGGTTCCGGCCGTTATGCCGTCGAGACTTGCGGCAAAATTGTCGGACGATACTGGCGCAGTCCTCGGGAGCATGCCATCCTCCATCGCGTCTACCGCAGTCTAGAGCCTATGGTTCCGGTGGACTGCGGTGCCTTTGAGCGCTGCTGGGAAGACAGCACGGACACAAAAACAACAAACCGTCAAAGAGGCAACTATGCGTAAACCAGAACTAGCCGCCGCTATCGCCGAAAAGGCCGATCTCACCAAGGAACAGGCCAATCGCGTTCTCAACGCCCTGTTGGATGAAATCACCGGCGCGCTGAACCGCAAGGACAGCGTGACCCTGGTCGGTTTCGGCACCTTCCTGCAACGCCATCGCGGAGCCCGCACGGGGAAGAACCCGCAGACCGGCCAGCCGGTGAAGATCAAGGCCAGCAACACCGTCGCCTTCAAGCCGGGCAAGGCCCTGCGCGACGCGGTCAACTGACCGCCGAGAGCCCGGAGTCAGAGCGGCTCCGGGCTTCGTCGAAGACGCTTCCGCGCTCATCGAAAGGACAGCTGTAGTCCTCCTCGCGAACAGCTACAATGCGCCGCTCATCTCCCCGGATATCGAGGCGCGTGCATGAAATTTCGTCTTCTCCTGTGGATGCTTGGTCGCCTGATGGCCAAGGCCAGCCGCGACAATCCCGCTTTCCAGAAGCAGCTCGAGGGCAAGGACCTGGTGTTCCAGTTGCATACCCTCGATGGCAAGGTGGCGCGCCACTACCTGGTCAGGGACCTGCGCGTCAGCAGCAAGCGCGGTACCCATCCGCAACCGGCATTTTCCCTGGGGTTCAAGGACGGAGCCTACGGTTTCGCCGCGATGACTTCGAAGAACCCGCAGTTGGCCTTCATGCAGGGCATCCAGAACAAGGACATCCAGATACAGGGCAATCCGGCGCTGGTGATCTGGTTCCAGGGTCTGGTGAAGTACCTCAAGCCGAAGAAGAAGGCGCCGGAGAAGAAAGCCGCCTGAGGGCGGCTTTCGATCTCATTCGGGCTGCGGCCGCAGCCTTTCGGTAGTGCGTTTCGCAGCGGACTACCCGGTCACCCCGGCAAGCGATTGAACTGGGCCGCCAGTTCGCGCAGGGCCGCTTCCGCTTCCAGTACCTTTTTCACGGCGTCCCCGGCCTTCTCCGGGGTGATCCCCAGGCGCTCGTACAATGCCGCCGGAATCGCTTGCTGCGGGCCATCGCCGATGCCGCTGTTGCGCAGCAACCGGTTGGTCAGGCAGATCAGGTTGGCGTAGACCGCGTTCGGCCCGGTGTAGCTGGGGTCCTGCTGGAAGCGCAGGGCGCAATAGAGGTCGTCAGGCATGTCCCAGACGCGCATCAGCCAGGCGCCGATCTGCTCGCGGGTGATCCCCAGCAGGTGCTGTTCGATATAGGCATGGCCGAGGTGCGGGTTGACCTCCAGGTGCCGGCAGATCAGCGAGAAATGCGGCGGGAAGACATGCGCCAGGACCAGGTAGCCGAAATTGTGCAGCAGGCCGCCCAGGTAGCTCAGGCCGGACTCCGGGCGCAGTTCGCGCGGCATGGCGCGGGTCAGGCCCTCGATCACCGCGGCGGTGTAGATCGCCTGCTGCCAGTAGGGCGTGGCCTGCTGCGGCTGGTCCTTGGGCAGGCTCAGGCTCTTGCCCAGGGCGAGTCCGAGGGCCAGGTTGATCACCAGGTCGAAACCGAGGACGCGGACGATCGCGTCTTCCACCGAGCGGATCTTGCCCGGCGCGGCGTAGTAGGGCGAGGCCGCCCAACTGACCACCTGGGCGGCGAGCGCCGGATCGGTTTCCACCAGGCCGGTGATGTCGTCGACGCTGGCGTTGGGGTCGACCCGCAGCTTGATGATCTTCTGCGCCGTCTGCGGCAGCGGTGGAATCTCGATGGTCTGCTCCAGGCGCTGCTGGATGCGCCGGGCGGTGAAGGCCTGCACGGCCTGGCTGATTTCCGCGCGGTCGTCGTCCGGGCGGTCAAGGTTCAGGTTGATGTTTTCCAGCGGTTCGCCGAAGCGCGCGGCGCTGGCCTTGCCCAGCAGGCCGCGGAAGTCGTTGCTGGCGATCTCCAGGAGGATGCCGGGCTGGCCGGACTCGATCAGCAGGCGCGGTTCCTGCAACAGGCGCTCGTCGTACAGGCAGGGCGAACTGGTCAGGGGCGGCAACGCCGGCAGGCGGTGCAGCTCGTGCTTGCCGAGCATTCGTTCCAGGCGCTCGGGCTCGATCGCCAGCAGCTTGCGGCCGGTCAGTTCGGTGAGCCGGGCGAGGTCCAGCAACTGGCTCTGCGGGAACAGCACCAGCAGGGTGCCGACGGCGTCGTCCAGCAGCACCGCCTGGACCCGGCGGGCGGCAGGCAGCTCCGCGCTGTCGCTGACCTCGCGGCAGGCGATGCCTAGCTTGGCGAGCAGCTGGAGGATGACCTGGGGGGCGTGAGGAGCATCGGCGGAGGCCAGGGCGGCTTCTGTCATGACGAGACCATGCGAGCTGGATTTTCCCTCAGTATAACCAGAGCTGCTTCAAGACTGAGACCTACGCCGGTCAGCGAGAGCGAAATAGATCACACTTGACCGTATTGCTGGCCGTGGCGCAACCACCGTTCGAGCAGCGGGCTGACATGCTGCGGCCAGTGCGCCAGGAGGGATTGGGCGGCATCGCGGACCGCCGGCAGCAGGTCTGCGTCGCGCATCAGGTCGGCGACCTTGAATTGCAGCAGGCCGGTCTGGCGGGTGCCGAGCATTTCGCCGGGGCCGCGCAATTCCAGGTCCTTCTCGGCGATGACGAAGCCGTCGCTGGTTTCGCGCATGATGCCCAGCCGCTCGCGGCCGATCTGCGACAGCGGTGGGTGGTAGAGCAGCACGCAGTGGCTGGCGGCGCTGCCCCGGCCAACCCGGCCGCGTAGCTGGTGCAGTTGGGCCAGGCCAAGGCGCTCGGGGTTCTCGATGATCATCAGGCTGGCGTTGGGCACGTCGACGCCGACCTCGATCACCGTGGTCGCCACCAGCAGTTGCAACATGCCTTCCTTGAAGGCCTCCATCACCACGGCCTTGTCCGCCGGCTTCATGCGCCCGTGGATCAGGCCGACACGCAGTTCGCCCAGCGCCGAGGAAAGCTCTTCGTAGGTGGTCTCGGCGGCCTGGCAGGTAAGCTCCTCGGACTCTTCGATCAGGGTACACACCCAGTAGGCCTGGCGCCCTTCGCGGCAAGCCGCGCGGACTCGCTCGATCACCTCGATACGGCGGCTGTCGGCCACCAGCACGGTATTCACCGGGGTACGCCCGGGCGGCAGCTCGTCGAGGATCGAGGTGTCGAGGTCGGCATAGGCGCTCATCGCCAGGGTCCGCGGGATCGGCGTGGCGGTCATGATCAACTGGTGCGGGCAGAGCCTGCCGTCCACGCCCTTCTGGCGCAGGGCTAGGCGCTGCTGCACGCCGAAGCGGTGCTGTTCGTCGATGATCGCCAGTGCAAGGCGCTTGAATTTCACTTCATCCTGGAACAGCGCGTGGGTGCCGACCACCATCGGCGCGCCGTCGCCGATGCGTTCCAGTGCCGCCGCGCGGGCCTTGCCCTTGAGCTTGCCGGCCAGCCAGGCGACTTCGATGTCCAGCGGCTGGAGCCACTTGCTGAAGTTGAGGAAATGCTGCTCGGCGAGGATCTCGGTCGGCGCCATCAGCGCCACCTGGTAGCCGGCCTCTATGGCTTGCAGGGCGGCGAGGGCGGCGACCACGGTCTTGCCGGCGCCGACGTCGCCTTGCACCAGGCGCAGCATCGGTTCGTCCTGGGCCAGGTCGTAGGCGATCTCCGCGCCGACCCGGCGTTGCGCGCCGGTTGGCTGGAAGCCGAGGTTGGCAAGGAAGCGTTTCGGCAAGCGGCTGGCCGCCGGCAAGCGCGGCGCTGCCTGCGAACGCACGGCTTCGCGCAGGCGCTGCAGGGATAACTGGTGGGTCAGCAGTTCTTCGAAGGCCAGGCGCAACTGCGCCCAGTGCCGGCCTTCGGCCAGTTCCTCGATGTCGGCATCCGGCGGCGGCCGGTGCAGGTAGCGGATCGCCTGGTCGAGCGGGCCAAGTTGGTAATCGCGGGCCAGTTCCGCCGGTAGCCAGTCGGGCAGGCTGCTGGGACCGAGCATGGCCAGGGCCTGTTGGCTCAACTGGCGCAGGCGCTGCTGGGTGAGTCCTTCGGTAGTCGGGTAGATCGGCGTCAGGGTCTGCTCCACCGGAATCGGTTCGTCGCCGTTCAGCGCGCGGTATTCCGGATGGTAGATCTCCAGGCCCGATGCACCCGGCCGGACTTCGCCGTAGCAGCGCAGGTGGGTGCCGCGCTTGAGGCCGTCCTTCTGCGCCTGGCTGAAATGGTAGAAGCGCAGGCTCAGGGTGCCGCTGCCGTCCTGTAGGCGCACCAGCAGGCTGCGGCGGCGCCCCATCACCACGTCGGCGCCGGCCACCACGCCCTCGACCACCGCGTCGGCCCCTGGCCGCAGTGCGCCGATGGCGGTGACGCGGGTACGGTCCTGGTAGCGCAGGGGCAGGTGGAACAGGATGTCCTGCAGGGTTTCCAGGCCTACCCGAGCGAGCTTCTCCGCCAGCGCGGCGCCTACGCCCTTTAGCGCGGTGACCGGGACCCTGGACAGCTCGGTCATGCGATTTGCGGTTGTTCCTGGGTTTGCGGGCGGGCCACCGAGCACAGGCGGATCGAGTCGGCCAGCACTTCGATGGCGCGTGGACGCGGGAAGCTGGCGCGCCAGGCGATGGCAACGGTACGGAACGGCACCGGAGCGCTGAACGGGCGCACTTCGATAACGCCCGGGGCGTAGTGGTGGCTGTCCACCGCGGAGAACGGCAGCACCGAGACGCCCAGTCCGGAGGCGACCATGTGGCGGATGGTCTCCAGCGACGAGGACTCCACCGTGGTGTGCTTGTTCTCGTCGCCCTTGCGCACGGTCGGGCAGGCTTCCAGCACCTGGTCGCGGAAGCAGTGGCCTTCGCCGAGCAGGAGCAGGCTCTTGTCGTTGAGCAGCTCGGAATCGATGCTGGCCTTGGCGGTCCAGGGGTGGTCGGCCGGCATCAGCACATAGAAAGGCTCGTCGAACAGCGGCTTGGTCAGGACGTCGGCTTCCTGGAACGGCAGGGCGATGATGATCGCGTCGAGTTCGCCGGTGCGCAGCTTGTCGCGGAGGATATGGGTGAAGTTCTCCTCGATGTACAGCGGCATCTGCGGCGCGACCCGGTGCAGCTGGGGAATCAGGTGCGGGAACAGGTAGGGACCGATGGTGTAGATGGCGCCGACCTTCAGCGGCGCGGCCAACTGGTTCTTGCCGGCCTGGGCCAGCTCGCGGATGCCCTGGGCCTGTTCGAGGACCTTCTGCGCCTGGGCGACGATGCCTTCGCCCACTGGCGTCAGGCGCACGGCGCTCTTGCTGCGCTCGAAGATCAGCACCCCCAGCTCGTCCTCGAGCTTCTTCACGCCGACCGAGAGGGTCGGTTGGCTGACGTGGCAACGCTCGGCGGCGCGGCCGAAGTGTTGTTCCTGGGCGAGGGTGACGATGTAGCGCAGTTCGGTGAGGGTCATGGCTGCTCATCCGTTAAGATCGGCCAAGCATAGCGGCTGCACCGCCGCGAACCAACCTCCGGGGGCATGATCGGGCGTGCATTGCAGACGATTCGACGCCTACACTGCCCGCCTTGTTGTAGGAAGGAGACGGCTTCATGTCGCAAACAGTGATGATCGCCGGCTGCGGCGATGTCGGCGGGCGCCTCGGCGAGGCACTGCTGGCCGATGGCTGGCGGGTCCATGGCCTGCGTCGCTCGGTGGACGCCTTGCCGCAGGGGATCCTGCCGGTGGCTGGCGATCTGCAGGCTCCGGAGTGTCCCGCGCAGTGGCCGAGCGAGCCGCTCGACTACCTGGTGTACAGCGCCGCCGCCAGTCAGCACGACGAGGCTGGCTACCGTGCCGCCTACGTCGACGGCCTGCGCCATGTGCTGGGCTGGTTGCAGGCCCACGGCCAGCGGCCCAGGCGCCTGCTGTTCGTCTCCAGCACCGGGGTCTACGCGCAGACCGATGGCGGCTGGATCGACGAGGAGTCGCCGGCGCTTTCCCAGGCCTATTCCGGACGGATCATGCTCGACGCCGAGCAGGTCGCGCTGGACAGCGGGATACCGGCTACCCGCGTGCGCCTGGCCGGCATCTACGGTCCGGGGCGGGAATGGCTGCTCAACCAGGTGCGCCAGGGTTACCGGGTGGTCAGCGAGCCGCCGCTGTATGCCAACCGGATCCACGCCGACGATGCGGCCGGGCTGCTGGCCTTCCTGTTGCGCGCCGATGCCGGCGGCCAGGCGCTGGAGGACTGCTACATCGGTGTCGACGACGCGCCCGTGGCGATGCACGAGGTGGTCGACTACCTGCGCCAGCGCCTGGGTGTCAGCCAATGGGCTGACGAACATTCGGTACGCCGCGCCGGCAGCAAGCGTTGCAGCAACCGCCGCGCCCGGGCGCTCGGCTGGGTGCCGCGCTATCCGAGCTACCGCGAGGGCTATGCGGCGGTGCTCGGGGACGCCTGATGGCTGCCAACCGGTTGTTGGCGCGTCCCTGGCTGCCTGGCGTGGAGCTGTTCCATGCGGACTTCTCCGGCCAGGCGTTCGGCCGCCACAGCCATTCGGCCTTCGCCATCGGCTCGATCCTCCACGGCGTCGGCGGCTACCAGTGCCGCGGGCGGCGCCATGCGCTGCCGGCCGGCACCCTGTCGCTGATGAACCCGGAAGAGCCGCATACCGGGCACGCCGAATCCGAGCGGCTGGTCTACCGGATGCTCTATGTCGAGGAAACGCGCCTGCTCGGCCTGCTCGGCCGCAAACAATTGCCGCGCGGCTTCGGCGAACTGAACCCGGCCGACGACGGCAGCGTGGCGGTTGGCCTGGCGCGACTGGCCGAGGACTTCCAGCGCAGCGACGCATTGGGGTTGGAAAGCCGCCTGCTGGCCTTGCTCGAACAGGTCTTCGTGCGCCACGGCGGCTTGCGCCCGGCGGCCGCGGCGCCCCGCGACGGCGGAACCACCGCACGCCTGCGCGATTACCTGGAAGCGCATGCCACCGAGGCGCTCGGTCTGGACCAACTGGCGCAGTTGCTGCAGCGCCACCCGCGCCACCTGATCGAGGCTTTCCGGCGTGCCTACGGCGTGCCGCCGCATACCTACCAACTGCAATGCCGGGTGCACCAGGCCAAGCGCCTGTTGCTGGAAGAACGGCCGCTGGCGGAACTCGCCCAGCACCTCGGCTTCTACGACCAGGCGCACTTCTCCACGACCTTCCGGCGTTTCACCGGGGTCACTCCGGGGCAGTTCCGGCGCAGCGCCAAGACCTGAGTTTTTTCCAATACGGCGCCCGCCGCGCTGCACAGACTGGAGGCCTTCGCGTTTCGAGGGGCCTTCATGTTCGCCGCGTTCGTCCTTGTCGCCAGTACCCATTTCGCTGCCCTGCTGTCGCCGGGGCCGGACTTCTTCCTGTTGGTGCGCGCCGCCCTGCTGCGCGGCCGGCGCCAGGCCGACGGGGTGGCCGCCGGCATCGCCCTGGCCAACCTCCTGAGCATGCTGCTGGTGCTCGGCCTGCTGGCCAGCGTGCCGGACTCGGCGCACAGCGCCTTGCGCTGGCTGCAGGCGCTCGGCGGACTGTACTTCCTCTGGCTGGCGGGCCAGGCGCTGCTTGCGCAGAGGCGACTGGAAATGCCGGCGCAGCGCGACGTCCCGTCCCGCGGCGGCTATCTGCGCGGGCTGCGCGACGGCCTGCTGGCGAGCAGCCTGAATCCCAAGCTGCCGATCTTCTATGCGGGGCTGTTCGGCGTGCTGGCGCGCTTCAGCCTGCCGGGCTGGGCGCTGGCCCTGTGCCTGGCGTGGATGAGCCTGGCGGTGCTGTGCTGGGACATGGCGCTGGTTCGCCTGCTGGACAGGCCGCGCTGGCGCGGCTGGTTGCAACGGCGGGTAGGTGCGCTGGACCGGCTGTGCGGCGTCCTGCTGCTGGCGCTGGGCGGCTGGCTGGTGCTGGCCGCCCTCTGAGAGGCGTCAGCGCTCCAGCAGCCAGACGCGCTTGCCGGGCACGTAGCTGGGCATCTCGTTGGCGCCGGCGGTGTTGACCGCCTCGAACAGTTGCAGCTCGTCGTCGTCGAGGCTGAACAGCAGTTCGCGGCCGTGGTTGCCTTGTTGCAGCCAGATGCTGTCGTTGTCGCCGCTCATCGCTGCGCAATCGCCGGCCAGGCACAGCGCGTAGCGTTCGGCGCCGGGCAGACCGCTGACCAGGCCATTGGCCTGGAACTCGACCTTGCCGCCCTGGCCCTGGCCTTCGCGGATCTTCCAGCTGCCTTTCAGATAGCTGCCGTACAAGGCCCGCTCGAAACCGCTGCCGGCAGGGCTGTTGGCCGCGGGTTGCGGGTCGAGACGGCGGAAACGCTGTTCCGGGCCGTTGGCGCTGGCCTGCTGGATCAGCTCCTTGCCGTCCAGTTCGAGGCTCTCCTGGTTGTCGTCGCCATAGAAGGCGACCTTCCAGTGCTCGTCATCGCTCTTGCTCAGGGTCCCTTCGCCCAGTTCGAAGCCGTTGCTGAAGGTGGCTTCGCCTGCCTTGCTGTCGAGCTTCCACTCCAGGTTCGGGCCATAGGCGAGCAGGGCCTCGCGCAGCTTGCCGTCCTTGCTCGCGGCGTCGATCGCGGCCTGGTTGATCCAGGTGCCGGACGGATCGGCCGTGCCGGCGCAGCCGGCCAGCAGGGTGGCGGCTGCGGCGAGGAAAATCACGCGGCGCATCGTGCTACTCCATGCAGAGCGACGGGGCCTTGGGCCCCGTCGCGAACATCCGGCTTACTCGAGGACGACGATGGCGTCCATTTCCACCTGTGCGCCCTTCGGCAGGGCGGCCACGCCGATGGCGGCGCGCGCCGGGTAGGGCTGGGTGAAGTAGCGGCCCATGATCTCGTTGACCTTGGCGAAGTGCGACAGGTCGGTGAGGAAGATGTTCAGCTTGGCGACGTCGTGCAGGTAGCCGCCGGAAGCCTCGATCACCGCCTTGAGGTTCTCGAACACCTGGACGGTCTGCTCCTCGAAGCCTTCCACCAGTTCCATGGTCTTCGGGTCCAGCGGGATCTGCCCGGACACGTAGACGGTATTGCCGGCCTTGATGGCCTGGGAGTAGGTGCCGATGGCGGCCGGGGCGTTGTCGGTGTGGATAACGGTCTTGGTCATGGGAACTCCTTGCTGAAATCGAGTGGGCGCGGGGGCGCCGGATGACACAGGAAAAAGTGGGTCAGCTGCGCAGGCGGGTGATCCGGATCACTCCCTTGAGGGCGCGCAGCTTCTTGATGACGCGGGCCAGGTGGACGCGATCGTGCACGCTGACGACCAGCTGGACCACGCTGATGCGACCGTCGCGCTCGTCCATGCTGATCTTCTCGATGTTGCCGTCGGCCGCGTTGACGCTGGTGGCGAGCAGGGCGATCAGGCCACGCTGGTGCTCCAGCTCGACGCGCAGTTCGACATTGAATTCGCCGGTGACATCCTTGGCCCAGCTGAGCTGGATGCATTTTTCCGGGTTGTGGCGTACTTCGCTGATGTTCTTGCAGCTTTCCAGGTGCACCACCATGCCCTTGCCGGCGGACAGGTGGCCGACGATCGGGTCGCCGGGAATCGGCGTGCAGCACTTGGCGTAGCTCAGGACCAGGCCTTCGGTGCCGCGGATCGCCAGCGGACCCTCGGCGCTCGGCGCTTCCTCGCCCTCGCTGGACAGCAGGCGGCGGGCGACCACGTAGGCCATGCGGTTGCCCAGGCCGATCTCTTCCAGCAGGTCCTCGAAGACTTCCATGCGGTACTCGGCGAGCACGGCCTGGATGCGTTCCTGGGGAATCTTCTCGAGGTGGCTGTCGAAGCCGGTGAGGGTCTTGTTCAGCAGGCGCTCGCCGAGGTTGATCGACTCGGAGCGGCGTTGCAGCTTGAGCGCATGGCGGATATGGGTGCGCGCCTTGCCGGTGACCACGAAGCTCAGCCAGGCCGGGTTCGGCCGGGCGCCCGGGGCGGTGACGATTTCCACCGTCTGGCCGCTCTGCAACGGCTCGGAGAGCGGCGCCAGGCGACGGTTGATGCGGCAGGCGATGCAACTGTTGCCGACGTCGGTGTGCACCGCGTAGGCGAAGTCGACCGCGGTGGAACCCTTGGGCAGTTCCATGATGCGGCCCTTGGGCGTGAACACGTAGACCTCGTCCGGGAACAGGTCGATCTTCACGTTCTCGATGAATTCCAGCGAGTTGCCGGCGCGCTGCTGCAGTTCCAGCACGCCCTTCACCCATTGCCGGGCGCGGGCATGGGTGCCCTTGGGCGTCTCGTCGTTGGACTTGTACAGCCAGTGCGCGGCGATCCCGTGGTTGGCCATCTCCTCCATCTCGCGGGTACGGATCTGGATCTCGATGGGCACCCCGTGCATGCCGAACAGGGTGGTATGCAGCGACTGGTAGCCGTTGGCCTTGGGAATCGCGATGTAGTCCTTGAAGCGTCCGGGGAACGGCTTGTACAGGCTGTGCACGGCGCCCAGTACGCGATAGCAGGTATCGACCTTGTCGACGATGATGCGGAAGGCGTAGACGTCCATGATCTCGTTGAACGCCTTACGCTTGCCGCGCATCTTCTGGTAGATGCTGTAGAGGTGCTTCTCGCGGCCGATCACCTGGCCTTCCATGCCTTCGCGGGCGAGGCAGTTGACCAGCGACTCCTGGATCTTGCCGACGATCTCGCGGCGGTTGCCGCGGGCCTTCTTCACCGCCTGGCGGATGCGCTCGGCGCGCATCGGGTGCATGGCCTTGAAACCGAGGTCCTCGAACTCCACGCGCATGGTGTGCATGCCCAGGCGGTTGGCGATGGGCGCGTAGATTTCCAGGGTTTCCTTGGCGATGCGCCGGCGCTTCTCGCCGGACAGCACCTCGAGGGTGCGCATGTTGTGCAGGCGGTCGGCCAGCTTGACCAGGATCACGCGGATATCGCGGGCCATGGCCATGGCCATCTTCTGGAAGTTCTCGGCCTGGGCCTCGGCCTTGGTCTCGAAGTTCATCTGGGTCAGCTTGCTGACCCCGTCGACCAGTTCCGAAACCGTCTCGCCGAACTGCGCGGTGAGCGCTTCCTTGGCGATGCCGGTGTCCTCGATCACGTCGTGCAGCATCGCGGCCATCAGGCTCTGATGGTCCATGTGCATGTCGGCGAGGATGTTGGAGACCGCCAGCGGGTGGGTCACGTACGGTTCGCCGCTGCGGCGGCGTTGCCCGTCGTGGGCCTGCTCGGCGTAGTAGTAGGCGCGGCGGACCAGGTTGACCTGGTCCGGCCCGAGGTAGCTCGACAGTCTGTCGGCGAAGGCGTCTATGCCCGGCAAGGGTTCACCCCCTGCCCGTAGGCGGGTTGCGGCGCTCGCAGGCGACGTCGAGCCGAGGCCATGGCTTACAGGGCCTCGGTGTTGGCCTCGTCGTCGAACGCTGCGAACAGCGGTTCGTCCTCGACGATGTCTTCCTGCTGGACGACGTTCTCATCGACCAGGCCGGAAGCGATCTCGCGCAGGGCGACGACGGTCGGCTTGTCGTTTTCCCAGGCCACTTTCGGCTCCTTGCCGCCGGTAGCCAGCTGACGGGCGCGCTTGGTGGCGAGCATGACCAGCTCGAAACGGTTATCGACGTTGTCCAGGCAGTCTTCAACGGTGACGCGGGCCATGGTGTTCCTCGTAACGAAAAGTGAGCCCGACGTTTGCCGGGCGGACTGAATAGTCTAAAAAATCGCCAATCTTTATGGAAGAGCCGATTTAGGCGAGCAGACGACCGAGCAGTTCGGCGTGGCGTTGCTGCTGGGCGTCCTGGCGCAACTGGCGGGCGCGGAAGATCGCCTTGAGGTCGTCCAGGGCGTGGGCGAAATCGTCGTTGATCACCAGGTGATCGTACTCCACGTAGTGGCTCATTTCGCTGACGGCTTCGCGCATGCGCCGCTCGATCACCTCGTCGCTGTCCTGGCCGCGGTTGGTCAGGCGCTGGCGCAGGGCTTCCTGGCTCGGCGGGAGGATGAAGATCGATTGGGCCTCGGGCATCAGCCGGCGCACCTGCTGGGCGCCCTGCCAGTCGATCTCGAGGATCAGGTCGAGGCCTTCGGCGAGGGTTTTCTCGACCCAGCGCTGCGAGGTGCCGTAGAGGTTGCCGAAGACTTCGGCATGCTCGAGGAACTCGTTGCGCTCGAGCATGGCGAGGAATTCCTCGCGGCTGGTGAAGTGGTAGTTGACCCCGTCCACCTCGCCCGGACGCATGCCGCGGGTGGTATGGGAGACGGACACGCGGACCTCGGGGGCGGCGTCGAGCAGGGCCTTCACCAGGCTGGTCTTGCCGGCGCCGGAGGGAGCGGAAACGATGTACAGGGTGCCGGACATGAGGTGTTCCTGGTGCTTCGTACGGGTTGGAAAGAGATCGGGCGGAGGCGCCCGCGGGTCATTCGATGTTCTGGACCTGCTCGCGCATCTGCTCGATCAGGACCTTGAGGTTGACCGCCGCCTGGGTCGAGCGCGGGTCGAACGCCTTGGAGCCTAGAGTGTTGGCTTCCCGGTTGAGTTCCTGCATCAGGAAGTCCAGGCGCCGACCGGCGGCGCCGCCGGCCTTGAGGACCCGGCGGACCTCGCCGACGTGGGTGGCGAGGCGGTCCAGCTCCTCGGCGACATCGCTCTTCTGCGCCAGCAGGACCAGTTCCTGCTCCAGGCGCTGCGGATCGAGTTCGGCCTTGAGTTCGGCGAAGCGGTCGAGGATCTTCTGCCGCTGGTTGGCCAGCATCGTCGGCACCAGTTCGCGCAGGTTGCCGACTTCCACCAGCATCGCGTCGAGCCGATCGTTGAGCAGCTTCGCCAGCTCCAGGCCTTCGCGCGAGCGGCCGGCCTTGAGTTGCTCCAGGGCCTGGCCGAAGGCTTCCAGGGCGGCGGCGTTGAGCGCCTGCGGATCGGCCGAGTCGGCCACCAGTACGCCGGGCCAGGCCAGCACGGCGAGCGGATCGAGCGGCGCCGGCTGGCGGATCAGGGCGGCTACGCCTTCGGCGGCGGCGACCAGTTGGCGGGCGCGCTCCTGGTCGACCTGCAGGCTCTTGCCGGCGGTTTCCTCGGCGAAGCGCAGGGTGCATTCCACCTTGCCACGCGACAGGCCCTGGCGCAGCGCCTCGCGCACCGCGCCCTCGAGGTCGCGGAAGGCGTCGGGCAGGCGCAGGTGGGGCTCCAGGTAACGGTGGTTGACCGAGCGCAGCTCCCAGCTCAGGGTGCCGTGGGTACCGGCCTGCTCGACGCGGGCGAAGGCGGTCATGCTGTGCACCATGGGTCTACCTCGATAGTCGTGTGGGGGAGTGCGTTCGGCGCCGGACGCGCGCGGCTGCCGTGATTCGAGCCGGGCATTGTAACCCACGTCCGGCGGGGCCCGCACGCCGACGGTGGTTGAGAGCCCGGGCTGGCCTCTATAATGGCGGCCAATTCCGCTTTCTCAGTACAGGATATCCACGATGAATCGTCCCAGTGGCCGTGCCGCCGACCAGCTGCGCCCGATCCGCATCACCCGCCATTACACCAAGCACGCAGAAGGTTCGGTGCTGGTCGAGTTCGGCGATACCAAGGTGATCTGCACCGTCAGCGCCGAGTCCGGGGTGCCGCGCTTCCTCAAGGGCCAGGGCCAGGGTTGGCTGACCGCCGAGTACGGCATGCTGCCGCGCTCCACCGGCGAGCGTAACCAGCGCGAGGCCAGCCGCGGCAAGCAGGGCGGTCGTACCCTGGAGATCCAGCGCCTGATCGGCCGTTCCCTGCGAGCGGCGCTGGACCTCAGCAAGCTCGGCGAGAACACCCTGTACATCGACTGCGACGTGATCCAGGCCGACGGCGGCACCCGCACCGCCTCGATCACCGGCGCCACCGTGGCGCTGATCGACGCCCTGGCGGTGCTGAAGAAGCGTGGCGCGCTCAAGGGCAACCCGCTGAAGCAGATGGTCGCCGCCGTTTCCGTGGGCATCTACCAGGGCGTGCCGGTCCTCGACCTGGACTACCTGGAGGATTCCGCCGCGGAAACCGACCTGAACGTAGTGATGACCGATGCCGGCGGCTTCATCGAGGTGCAGGGAACCGCCGAAGGCGCGCCGTTCCGTCCCGCCGAGCTGAACGCCATGCTCGAACTGGCCCAGCAGGGCATGCAGGAGCTGTTCGAACTTCAGCGCGCCGCGCTGGCCGAATGAGCAGACGCCCGGCACTGCCTGCCGGGCCCCGGAGAAGGAGCGCCACATGAACGATGTATCCGAAGAGGTCGCCGCGACCCCCGGCCAGGAAGCCCGGCAATGGGCGATGTTCTGCCATTTCGCGGCGTTCATCGGCCTGGTGTTTCCCTTCGGCAGCCTGCTCGGGCCGCTGATCGTCTGGCAACTCAAGCGCGAGAGCGATCCGTTCGTCGACGCCCAGGGCAAGGAAGCGCTGAACTTCCAGATCACCGTGGCGCTGGCGATGTTCGTCAGCTTCCTGCTGATGCTGGTGGTGATCGGCTTCTTCCTGCTCGGCCTGGTCTGCCTGGCAGCGCTGGTGTTGACCATCATCGCCGGCATCAAGGCCAACGAAGGCAAGGCCTATCGCTATCCGTTCTGCCTGCGGCTGATCAAGTAGGCCGCACGTGGAATAGAAAAGCCGGCGCATGCGCCGGCTTTTTCGTGTCTGACAGGGCTCAGATGCTCAACTGCCAGTCGTAGTCGACGATCAGCGGCGCATGCTGGGAGAAGCGCGGCTGGCGCGGCAGCTTGGCGTTGCGCACGAAGCGGCGCAGGCCGGGGGTCAGCACCTGGTAGTCGAAGCGCCAGCCGAGGTTGAGCATCTCGGCCTGTTCGCTGTCCGGCCACCAGCTGAACTGGTCGCCTTCGCGGCTGACTTCGCGCAGGGCGTCGGCATAGCCGAGGTTGCCGAACACTTCGTCCAGCCAGGCCCGTTCGGGCGCGAGGAAGCCCGGCATCTGCTGGCATTCGCGCCAGTTCTTCACGTCCATCTTCTGATGGGCGACGTACAGCGAGCCGCAGTAGATGTATTCGCGGCGCTTGCGACGCTGCTTGCTCAAGTAATGGGTGAAGTCGTCCATGAACTTGAATTTCTGGTTCAAGCTCTCGTCTCCGCTCTGCCCGGAAGGCAGCAGCAGGGTGGCGATACTCACCTTGTCGAAGTCGGCTTGCAGGTAGCGCCCGTAACGATCGGCCGTTTCGAAACCTAAGCCGCTGATCACAGCTTTGGGCTGCAAACGGCTGTAGAGTGCGACACCGCCCTGTTCGGGTAGCTCGGCATCGCAGGCATAAAGGAAGTAGCCGTCCAGTTGGAAGGACGGGTCATCCAGATCGAAGGCGGAGGCTCGGGTGTCCTGCAAGCAGATCACGTCGGCATTCTGTGCTTGCAGCCAACTGAGCAAACCGCGCTCGGCCGCAGCCTGAATACCATTCACGTTCACACTGATGATCCGCATAAATGGCCCCCAAAATCACGTGCGTGTATGATACCCGAGCTCAAACGGTTTAGCTAAATTCATGCGGCTTGGTGTCATTCATGCAGGCGTATCAGCGCGATTTCATTCGTTTCGCCATCGAGCGCGGGGTTCTGCGCTTCGGTGAGTTCACCCTCAAGTCCGGGCGCACCAGCCCCTATTTCTTCAATGCCGGCCTGTTCGACAGCGGCCTGGCGCTGGCCCGCCTGGGACGCTTCTACGCCGAGGCGGTGATCGACAGCGGAATCGACTTCGACGTCCTGTTCGGACCGGCCTACAAGGGCATTCCCCTGGCCGCCACCACCGCGGTGGCCCTCGCCGAGCAGCACCAGCGCGATCTGCCCTGGTGCTTCAACCGCAAGGAAGCCAAGGACCACGGCGAAGGCGGCACGCTGGTCGGCGCGCCGCTGAGCGGCCGGGTGCTGATCATCGACGACGTGATCACCGCCGGCACCGCGATCCGCGAAGTGATGCAGATCATCGACGCCCAGGGCGCCAGGGCCGCGGGCGTACTGATCGCGCTGAACCGCCAGGAGCGTGGCAAGGGCGAGCTGTCGGCGATCCAGGAGGTCGAGCGCGACTTCGGCATGCCGGTGGTGAGCATCGTTTCCCTGGAGCAGGTGCTGGAATATCTTGCCGAAGATGCTGAACTGAAGAAGCATCTGCCGGCGGTAGAGGCCTATCGCGCCCAATACGGTATCTGAACCTTTCACAAGGGACTGGCATGGTCGGACAGGATGTAATGCGTTGCCTGATGGCCCTGGGGCTGGTGCTCCAGGGGCTTTCCTTCGGCGCCCAGGCGGCGCCGGGCGGAGCGGTGGAGCTTTACCGCTACGTCAACGACAAGGGCGTGGTGGTGCTCGACCGCCAGGGTGTGCCGCCGCAGTACATCGGCAAGGGCTACCAGGTCCTCAACGACCAGGGCCGGGTGATCCGCACCGTACCGCCGGCACCGACCGCCGAGGAACTGCGGCAGCGCAAGGCGGCCCAGGCCCAGGCCAGTTCCGATGCGCAGTTGCTGCGCCTGTATTCCAGCCTCGAGGACGTCGACCGCGCTCGCGAACGGCGCCTGGCGGAACTGGACGGGCTGAGCAGCGTGGCGCGCGGCAACCTGCAGTCGCTCAAGCTTCAACAGGCCAACCTGCAAGGCCAGGCGGCCAACCAGGAGCGTGCCGGACGTCCGGTGGCGCAGGCGCTGGTGGACCAGCTGGACGATCTCAAGCAGGAGGAAAAGCGCCTGCAGGGTGAGATCGGGCGCTTCCAGAAGGCCCGCGAAGAGGCGGAAAGAACCTATGCCGCCGACCGCGCGCGGCTCTCCCAGCTACTCGGCGTGAGTCCCTGATTCCACTGGCGACTGTCGCTCGAACGCCCTGATCTTCTCGCGCAGCCAGTCCGGTACGGGCTGGCTCTGTCGCTCGTTCGCATCCGCATAGACGTAGACCAGCTCGCCGACGGTGAGCAACTGCTCGTCGCGCCAGATGCCCAGCTCGAAAACCAGGCTGCTGCGCCCCAGCCGCGCCACGCGGGTGCCGATGTCCAGCCAGTCGTCGAAATGCGCCGGGGCGCGGTATTCCAGGGTGCTCTTCACCGCGAACAGGTCGCCTCCGCCGCGCAGCAGGTCGGCCGGGTAGGACATGCCGAGCTGGCGGTAGTACTCGGTGGTGGCGACGTCTAGATAGGTCAGGTAGTTGCCGTTGAAGACGATGCCCTGCGGATCGACCTCCGCCCAGCGAACCCGCAGGGAATGGAAGAAGGTGTAGTTCTGGCGCTGTGCTGCGCTGCTCATGCCGGCTCCTCGACGCTGCTGCAGACATCGACTCTAGACCGCCATCGCGCGGTGCGAAAGGGCTGGCCGCAGAACCCCCCGTCGCTGGCCCGCATTGCCCTCATCCTCGGGGCGTCGCGGCCTTAGTGTTGTTCGACGAGAACGCACGCCGTGCGCAACGAGAGAGGAACACCATGTCGTCCACGCTCCGCCCCGGACCGGGCAACTCGCGCCTTTGCCGCCCGGGGTTGCTGCTTGCCCTGGGCCTGATGCTGGTGGCCTGCGGAGAATCCACGGAGCCGCCGGCGCGGGCCGCCGATTCCCAGCGTGTCCCTGCGGACCCTGCGTTGGCGCAGGTGTATTCCGCAAGTTGCAAGCTCTGTCACGCCAATCCCGCCTCCGGCGCGCCGCTGACCGGCGATGCCGCTGCCTGGGCGCCACGCCTGGCGCAGGGCATCGACACCCTGCTGGACCACAGCATCAACGGCTACAAGGGCATGCCGCCCATGGGCATGTGCATGCAGTGCTCGGAAGAGCAGTTCCGGGCTTTGATCGATTTCATGTCCGCAGCGCAGGACCGATAGGGGATACCGGCATGCCAAGTCATCTGTCGCGACGCCAGCTCCTGCAACGGGCGGGAGCGCTCGGTGCGTTCGCCGCCATGGTGGGAAACCCCGCGCTGGCGGAGTTGCTCCGCGCACCGCGCCTGATTCCCTGGCGCAACTGGTCCGGCGCGCAAAGCTGCCTGCCCCTGGCGCGGGAGGCACCGAAAGACCTCGACGAACTGGTCCGGGTCATCCGCCAGGCGTCCGGCAGGATCCGCCCGGTGGGCTCCGGCCATTCGTTCAGCGCGTTGGTCCCGACCGACGGCACCCTGCTCTCACTCGCCTACTTCAGCGGCTTGCTCAGCCACGACAGCGCGACCCTCCAGGCCGAGTTCGGCGGCGGTACGCCGATGTCGCAGATGGGCGCTCCGCTCAAGGAGATCGGCCAGGCGCTGGTGAACATGGCCGACATCGATTACCAGACCCTGGCCGGCGCCATCGCTACTTCCACCCATGGCACCGGGGTCGGCTTCGGTTCCTATTCCGCCCAGGTTCGCGGTCTGCAACTGGTCACCGCGAGCGGCGAGGTGCTCGAGTGCGACGCCAAGCGCAACGTGGAGGTGTTCGATGCCGCGCGGGTCTCGCTGGGGGCGCTGGGCGTCGTGACCCGGGTGCGCCTGCAGAACCGCGCGGCCTACCGCCTGCGTGAACGGCAGTGGATCGCCCGGACCGAGGAATTGCTGGAGGACGTGGAGAAGAACACGCGCGAGAACCAGCACTGGGAGATGCTGGTGGTGACCCACTCCGACTACGCCCTGTCGATCGCTCTCAACGAGACCGACGAGCCGAAGACCCCGCCCCTGGACCCGGCGAAGGAAGGCGGCAACGAGTTCGTCGGCCTGATCGAAGGTCTCGACAAGTACCTCAGCGACTTCCCGGAGACCCGCCGCACCCTGCTCAACAGCCTGCGCCATTTCGCCCGCTTCGACGAGCGGGTCGACGATTCCTATGCGGTCTACGCCAACGTGCGCAACGTGCGCTTCAACGAGATGGAGTATTCGGTCCCCGCCGAGCATGGCCCCGCCTGCCTGCGGGAGATTCTTGCGCTGATCCGCGACAAGGACCTGCGCACCTGGTTTCCCATCGAGTACCGCTACGTGAAGGCCGACGACATTCCCCTGAGCATGTTCGAGGGCCGCGACAGTTGTTCCATTTCCGTGCATCAGCACTACAGCATGGACCACCACAACTTCTTCGCCGCGGTGGAGCCGATCTTCTGGAAATACGCCGGGCGTCCGCACTGGGGCAAGCTGCATGGCCTCAACGCGCACCAGCTGCAGGGGCTCTATCCGCGCTGGAAGGCGTTCGCCGAGGTGCGCCAGGCGCTGGATCCCCGCGGGCGGTTCCTCAATGCGCACCTCTCTTCCATCCTGGGCGTGACCTGAAAGGAGCGACGCCGTGAATCGACGCAAGTTCATGTTCGCCGGCCTCGGGGCCGGCGCGCTGCTGGCGGGAACTGCCGCTTGGATGCGTCCCGCCGACCGTGGCGGGCCGTACGACGACTATTTCCGCGCGCTGAACCGCGAACTCAAGGCCAATGGCCCGATGTGCCCGGTGCTGCTCATCGACCTCGATCGCCTGGACCACAACATCGATGTGGTGATGCGTTCGGTCCGCCGCGGCGGCAAGCATCTGCGGCTGGTGGAGAAGTCGCTGCCCTCGCCCGGCCTGCTGGCGTACATCGCCAGGCGCGCCGGCACCCGGCGGCTGATGTCCTTCCACCAACCGTTCCTCAACCACGACGCAGTCGCTTTTCCGGATGCCGACATCCTCCTTGGCAAGCCGTTGCCGGTGCGTTCGGCGGAACTGTTCTACCGCGAGCACAAGGGCGCGTTCGACCCGGCGCGGCAGTTGCAATGGCTGATCGATACGCCGCAGCGCTTGCGTCAGTACCTGGCGCTGGCCCAGGGGCTGGGGACCCGGATGCGCGTCAACATCGAACTGGACGTCGGCCTGCATCGCGGCGGGGTGGCCGACCAGGCCGTGCTGGGTGAATTGCTGGCGCTGATCGCGGCGCATCCGCAGCACCTGGAGTTCGCCGGCTTCATGGGCTACGACCCCTTCGTCGGAATGGGTGTGCCGGGCATCCTCGGTTCGCCCGAAGAGCTGTTCGCCAAGGTCATGGCGCTCTACCAGGGACATGTCGACTTCGCCCGCCAGCGCTTCGCCGCGCTGTGGACGCCACAGCTGACCCTGAATACCGCCGGCAGCCCCAGCTATCGCATGCACGAGAAGGAAACGCTGAGCAGCGAGGTCTCGGTGGGCACCGCCATGCTCAAGCCGAGCCACTACGACCTGGCGTCCCTGGCCGAGCATGTGCCGGCCGTCTACATCGCCACGCCGGTACTCAAGAGCACCGGCGCGGTGCAGATCCCGGCGCTGGACGGCAAGTCGCGGCTGTTTTCCTGGTGGGACCCCAACCAGCGCGGCACCTTCTTCATCTACGGCGGCAACTGGATGGCCGACTTCGCCTCGCCCGAGGGACTGCGCAGCAACGGCATCTACGGGCGCAGCTCGAACCAGGAAATGGTCAACGGCTCGCCTTCGGTGGGCCTGGAGGTGGACGACCAGGTCTTCCTGCGGCCGACCCAGAGCGAGTCGGTGCTGCTGCAATTCGGCGACCTGCTGGCGCTGCGCGGCGGGCGGATCGTCGAGCGCTGGCCGGTTTACGCCTAGGGCGCCTGGCGCTTTTCCTCGTCGATGGCGGCAGCCCGCGGATACCGGGCTGCCGCTTCGTTCCGATGCCTCAGAGTTCGAACGGAATGGTCAGCTTGGCCCAGAGCATGTCGCCTTCGGGGCGGTTCTCCACGTCGAATTCCTTGGCCCAGCGGATCTCCGCGCTGGCGTACTTGAGGAAGGTCAGGTGCACGGCCGGGCCGATGGCGAAGACCTGGCCGCGTACGCCATCGTCGACTTCCTCGCCGAAACCGAACACCCGTACGGTCTCGCCGTTCTGTTTGTCGTCGGTGGTCTGCTTGAGGTAGTAGCCGTTCAGGCCGAGGCGCAGGTTGTCGGTCACCCGGTAGCTGGCGGAATAGTCGAAATGGAAGATCTGCCCCGAGCGATAGTCGGTGTCGTGGTTTTCCATGTTGAAGCTGTAGGTGGCCTTCAGCGACAGCTCGGTGCGTTCGGTGGGCAGCCAGGTGAAGGAGAACAGCGGCTTGTAGGTGTAGAAGTTGTTGCTGGTGTTGGCCAGCCGCTCGGCATCGTACTTGCCGGTGGGCACGGTGACCTCCACGGCGGCGGCCAGGGTCAAGTCCTTGCCCATGTCCCAGAGGATGATCGGCGCGAAGGTGGTGTCACCCATGCTTTCCCGTTCGTCGCTCAGGCCGAACGCGGCCACCCGTTGGCGGATATAGGGCTGGGCGATGTAGCCGCCCAGGCGCCCGCCGAAGATCCGCAGCGGGCTCAGGTAGTCCAGGCGAGGGATGATCGCATCCGAGCTGATCTTCACGTCGGACACCTTGCCGCCGAAGGAGCTGATGTTCAGCTTCCTGGCTTCGTAGTGGTTGTAGTAGACGTTGAAGGCGAACATGTGGTCCGGGAGGTTGTCGACGTCCAGTGGCAGGGTGAAGAAACCGTCGGTTCCTGGACCTATGTTGTCCACGCCGCCTTCGCTGGCGTGGGTGCAGCAGCTGAAGGCGAGGGTGACGCAGGCGGCCAGGCGCAGGGGCCTGCGGGGGTGGGTCGGATTCATGGGCGGGCTCTTATTATTGTTTGGCATGGCTCGGGGTACGGCATAGGAATAAGCCCTATCGACAGGCCGAGGCAGGGCATTGACGGTCAGCGAGGGGGGGATTTGCGGACACCGTGCAATGCTTTGTTACATCTGTGCGGAACGCTATATGATGGGACGCTCATCCCATGTCGCGATCCACCGCCAGAACAAGAACGAAGCCGAGACCGGCTCAGGATTTCGCCCATGCACAACAATGCCGCCGATGCGCACTACGAACTCGCCCAGGTATCCACCTTCCTGCTGCAGACGCTGGCCGAGGTGGTCGAAGGCCATGGCGTCGATCCCGCGCGGCTGTGCCGGGGCCTGGGCTTCACCGTCGAAGACCTGCAGGACCCTACCCAGCGCATCTCCTACCGCCAGGCCGTGAGCATGATCCAGCGTGCCCTCCAGGCCCTGCCGGAGCGGGGGCTGGGGCTGTGGGTCGGACACCAGAACGTGCTCGGCACCCTTGGCCTGCTGGGCCATGTGCTGTCGCTGTGCCGTACCCTGCGCGACGCGTTCGACATCGGCGTGCGCTACCAGCACAGCTCGGGCGGGATCGTCACCTCCAGCGTCTACCAGCAGGGCGAAACCTTCTTCGTCGAGGTCGAATGCCACCTGCCCAGCAGTGAGGTGCAGGTGTTCGCCATCGAGGAGTTCTTCGCCAGCCTGCTGGTGTATGGGCGTGCCCTGGTCAGTCCGGCGTTCGAACCGCTGGGCATCGAACTCATCCATGCCGCTCCGCCCTACGCGGGCGAGTACCTGCGCCTGCTGGGCCCCCAGGTACGCTTCGGCTGCCTGCACAACCGCATGGCGATCGCCAGCCACTGGCTGGACATGCGCCTGCCCAACCACAACCTGCCGGCGTTACGCCAGGCGCTGGCCCTGCTGGAGCAGGAAAGCACCCAGGTGCACCGGAAACTCGACCTGGTCCAGGCGGTGGAACGGGCCATCGCCCGCGACCTCAGCCTGGGCAGCCAGATCGAAAGGATTTCCGCCGAACTGAACATGAGCAGCCGCACCCTGCGGCGCCGGCTGGCCGAGCACGGGCTGACCTTCGAGGCGTTGCTGGAGCAGGTGCGGCGAGGGCGGGCGATGAGCCTGCTGGGCAACCCCGGGATGTCCATCGAACGTATCACCGAGGAAGTGGGATACCGTGATATCCGCAGTTTCAGGCGCGCGTTCAAGCGTTGGACGGGAGTGAGCCCGGCGACCTTCCGCAGCGAGGGTGCCCCGCTGGAGCAGGCCTTCGCGCTGGCCGCGCGACGCTAAGGGAGAACCGCCATGGCGCGCCGGAGCGCGCCATGGCCGGGCGATCAGTGACGCTTGCGGTTGCTGATCAGGGTGCCGACGCCGCTGTCGGTGAAGATTTCCAGCAGCACGGCGTTCGGCACCCGGCCATCGATGATGTGCGCGCTGGTCACGCCGCCCTGTACCGCTTCCAGGGCGCAACGGATCTTCGGCAGCATGCCGCCGTAGATGGTGCCGTCGGCGATCAGCTCGTTGACCTGTTCGGTGGACAGCCCGGTCAGCACCTGGCCCTGCTTGTCCATCAGGCCGGCGATGTTGGTCAGCAGCATCAGTTTCTCGGCCTTCAGCGCTTCCGCCACCTTGCCGGCCACCAGGTCGGCGTTGATGTTGTAGGACTCGCCGTTGCTGCCCACGCCGATCGGCGCGATCACCGGAATGAAGTCGCCCTTGACCAGCATGTTCAGCAGCCCGACGTTGACCCCGGTGACTTCGCCCACATGGCCGATGTCGATGATCTCCGGCTTGGTCATCTCCGGGGTCTGGCGGGTCACGGTGAGCTTCTTCGCACGGATCAACTCGGCGTCCTTGCCGGTCAGGCCGATGGCGCTGCCGCCGTGGCGGTTGATCAGGTTGACGATGTCCTTGTTCACCTGGCCGCCGAGGACCATCTCCACCACGTCCATGGTCGCCGCATCGGTGACGCGCATGCCGTCGATGAAGTGGCTCTCGATCGACAGGCGCTTGAGCAGGTCGCCGATCTGCGGGCCGCCGCCATGCACCACCACCGGGTTGATGCCGACCGCTTTCATCAGCACCACGTCGCGGGCGAAGCCGGCCTTCAGCTCCTCGCTCTCCATGGCGTTGCCGCCGTACTTGATCACCAGCGTCTTGCCGACGAAGCGGCGGATGTAGGGCAGGGCCTCGGAAAGGACCTTGGCAACCTGGGCGGCGTCATCGCGACTCAGGGTCATGGGGAGCTCCGACATGTCAGAAGGGCACGGGCAGCGAGGAATCCACTGCCTTCAGTTGGTTACGGAAGACGGTCTTGATGCGCTCCAGCTCTTCCTCGGTGTCCGCTTCGAAGCGCAGGACCAGCACGGGAGTGGTGTTGGAGGCGCGTACCAGGCCCCAGCCTTTGGGGTAGTCGACCCGCACGCCGTCGAGGGTGGTGATGTTGCCTTCGCCCCATTGGGCGTCGCGTTGCAGCGCCTCGATGATGGCGAACTTGCTGTCCTCGGTGACGGTGATGTTGATTTCCGGGGTGGAAATGTCGCTCGGGAAGGCCGAGAACACGTGCTCGCTGTCACGCTGGTCCTGGCTGAGGATTTCCAGCAGGCGGGCGGCGCTGTAGATGCCATCGTCGAAGCCGAACCAGCGCTCCTTGAAGAACACGTGGCCGCTCATCTCGCCGGCCAGCAGGGCGCCGGTTTCCTTCATCTTCCTCTTGATCAGCGAGTGGCCGGTCTTCCACATCACCGGACGGCCGCCGTAGCCGCTGATCAGGGCGATCAGGCGGCGGGTGCACTTGACGTCGAAGATGATGTCGGCCCCCGGGTTGCGCGAGACCACGTCCTTGGCGAACAGCATCAGCAGGCGGTCCGGATAGATGATGGTACCGGTATTGGTGACCACGCCGACGCGGTCGCCGTCGCCGTCGAAGGCCAGGCCCAGGTCGGCGTTCTCGGCCTTGACCTTGGCGATCAGGTCCTTCAGGTTCTCCGGCTTGCCCGGGTCCGGATGGTGGTTCGGGAAGTTGCCGTCGACCTCGCAGTACAGCGGGATCACGCTGCAGCCCAGGGCCTCGATCAGCTGCGGGGCGATCACCCCGGCCACGCCGTTGCCGCAGTCGACCACCACCTTCATCGGCTTGGCCATGGCGATGTCGTCGCGGATCTGCTTGAAGTAGCGCGGCAGGATGTCGACCTGCTCTACGCTGCCGACGCCGGATGCCAGGTCGTTTTTCTCGATGCGCTCGCGCAGGGCCTGGATCTGCTCGTTGGCCAGGGTTTCGCCGGCGACCACGATCTTGAAGCCGTTGTAGTCCGGCGGGTTGTGGCTGCCGGTCAGCATCACCCCGGACTTGCCCTCGAGCACGTTGGCCGCGTAGTACAGCACCGGGGTAGGCACCATGCCCACGTCGCTGACCTGGCAACCGCAGTCCACCAGGCCCTGGATCAGCTGCTTGACCAGTTCGGGACCGGACAGGCGGCCATCGCGGCCGACAGCGACGCACGGTTCGCCGCGGGCGAGGCTTTCCGAGCCGATGGCGCGACCGATCCAGTAGGCGGTCTCGGCGGTGAGGGTATCGCCTACCACGCCGCGGATGTCGTAGGCGCGGAAGATGCTGGCGGGCAGCGTCGGTGCTTTTGCAGTGCTCATGATGGGGGTTTGCTCCAATCCCAGGAGGTCCTGGTCTTCATCGAGAATGTCGATATCCAGAATGTCGGTGTTCTGGAACAACGGATCTGCCAATGCCGGCTCCTCGCGAGGAGGCGCTTTCGCCACCGCCACCGGCGCCACCGGCGCTGCCTTGGCAGGGCTGGGCGCGCTGGTCGGCTCCGGCTTGCGCCGCGGCTGGCGGGCCAATGCCTGGATCAGCGGGGCGAAGCCCGGCAGGCTAGGCACAGGGGGTTTGGCAGTGCGTTGCCCGCCGAGTTCCTGAAGATACTGACCGAGGGTCAGGACATCCTGGTGCAGGCGGCGCAACAGCGACGAACGGGTGAGGTAGGCGCCGAGGATGCCGCCGAGCAGGGCCAGCAGCGCCGCGAGTGCCAGCAGCAGCGGCGAGGCCTGGGTCGAGGCGACGCTGCCGGGCGTGTAGTTCAGTTTCCAGTTCGGATTGCCGCTGTCCAGCGCTTGCGCACCCTTGCCCGGCGCCGGCGTACCGCGTTGCAGCAGCACCTGGGCCGGTGCGCCGGAGAACTGCTGGACCAGTTGCACCTGGCCGGCATCGCCCGGCAAGGGCGGCAGGGCGCGCAGTAGCCGTTGCAGGTCGACCGCCAGCAGCAGCGTGCCTTGCAGGCTCTGGTCGGCGCTGCGCACCGGCGCGGCGCTGTACAGCAGCCAGCGCTGGCCGACCTTGTAGGCTTCGGCGGCGACGTTCTGGCCACTTTCCACCCGGTGCAGGATATCCAGGGCGGCGAAGCTGACCGGGCCGGGGCTGTCGTTGTCCTGGGCGGCCTGGCCGGGCGCGTTCAGGTGGGCATCGACCACGCCGTCCCAGGCCAGCAGGCTGCGCTGGGCGGCCTCGATGCGGGCGGCGTCGCCACTTTGCAGGGCTTCGAGGGCGAGGGGGCTGGCCGCGGCGGCGCGGGTGTCGGCGGCGAGTTGCTGCAAGGCCTGGCGCAAGGCGCCGGCCTGGCCTTCGGCCCAGGCCGCGTCCAACTGGCGCTGCTGCGCTTCGCCGGCGCCGCCGAAGACGCCGAACCAGAGCAGGGCGCCGGCGGCCGCCACACCCAGCAGGCTGGCGCCTATGCCGGGCAGCAGGTCCTTGCCGTCAGCGCGTTCGGACGCTGCCTTGAGCGGCTTCTTTTCCGGTTCGAGCAGGTCGCCCAACTCGTTCCCATCCTTGGCGGTGCGCTGGAAAAGCTTCATGCCGCGTCTCCTCGGCGTCTCGTCCTGTGTTCGGGGTCAGTGGCTGCCGGAATGGCCGAAGCCGCCGGCGCCGCGCTGGCTTTCGTCGAACTGCTCGACCAGCTCGAAATGCGCCTGCACCACCGGCACCAGTACCAACTGCGCGATGCGCTCGCCGACGGCGATGGTGAACGGCGACTCGCCGCGGTTCCAGCAGGACACCATCAGCTCGCCCTGGTAGTCCGAGTCGATCAGGCCGACCAGGTTGCCCAGCACGATGCCGTGCTTGTGGCCCAGGCCGGAGCGCGGCAGGACCAGGGCGGCGAGGCCGGGATCGGCGATGTAGATGGACAGGCCGGTGGGAATCAGCAGGGTCTGGCCCGGGCCGAGGATGGTGTCTTCCTTGAGCATGGCGCGCAGGTCGAGGCCGGCCGAGCCCGGCGTGGCGTACTGCGGGAGCGGGAAGTCGGAGCCCAGGCGGGGGTCGAGGATCTTGGCTTGGAGAGAGTGCATCAGTAACTCATTGCTGGTTGAGGCGGTCGGCGATGAAGGCGATCAGCTGGCGAGCGATCTTGCCCTTGCTGGTCTGGGCGAAGGTGCTCGGATGCAGGTCGCGGTCGATCACCGTGATCGCGTTCTCGTCGCTGTTGAAGCCGATCGAGGGGTTGGCCACGTCGTTGGCGACGATCAGGTCGAGGTTCTTGTCCTTCAGCTTGCGTGCAGCATAGTCCAGCAGGTTTTCGGTTTCTGCGGCGAAGCCCACGCTGAAGGGACGATCCTCGCGCTGTGCGAGGGTGGCGAGAATGTCGGGATTGCGCACCAGCTGCAAGAGCAAGCCCTCGCCGCTGGTAGGGTCTTTCTTCAGTTTGTGCGCGGCGACCACTTCCGGGCGGTAGTCGGCGACCGCCGCGGAGGCGATCAGCAGGTCGCAGGGCATCGCCGCCTCGCAGGCGGCCAGCATGTCGCGGGCGCTGACCACGTCGACGCGCTGCACCCGGTCGGGCGTCGGCAGGTGCACCGGGCCGGTGACCAGGGTCACCCGTGCGCCGGCTTCCACCGCCGCCTCGGCGAGGGCGAAGCCCATCTTTCCGGAACTGTGGTTGGTGATGTAGCGCACCGGGTCGATGTTTTCCTGGGTCGGGCCGGCGGTAATCAGCACATGCACGCCGGTCAGCGCCTGGCGCTGGAAGCAGTCGGCGGCGCGCTGCGCCAGTTCCTCGGCTTCGAGCATGCGCCCGAGGCCGACGTCGCCGCAGGCCTGGCTGCCCGCTGCCGGACCGAACAGGTGGAAGCCGCGCTGGCGCAGCAGCTCGGCGTTGGCCTGGGTCGCGGTGTCGCGCCACATGGCCTGGTTCATCGCCGGTGCCAGGGCGATTTGCGCGTCGGTGGCCAGCACCAGGGTGGTCAGCAGGTCGTTGGCCACGCCCTGGACCAGGCGCGCCATGAGGTCGGCGGTGGCCGGTGCGATCAGCACCAGATCGGCCCAGCGGGCCAGTTCGATGTGGCCCATCGCGGCTTCCGCCGCCGGGTCCAGCAGATCGGTGTGCACCGGATGACCGGACAACGCCTGGAGGGTCAGGGGCGTGATGAACTCGCGGCCGCCCTGGGTCATCACCACTCGGACTTCAGCGCCCTGGTCGCGCAGGCGGCGGACCAGTTCGGCGCTCTTGTAGGCGGCAATGCCGCCGCCCACGCCGAGGACGATGCGTTTCCGATAGAGCCGCTGCATAGGCTTGCCTTAATAAGGAAATGGATGACATGCGCTTCGGCAAACGCGCCTCCCCAGGTCGTCTGCCGCGCAAAAAGGATGGGCTAAGATAGCACAGCGTCCGCACGGGAACAGCGGGCGGGCTCGATGGGGAAAGCGAATGAGCATCCGCGATTGGCCCGAAGCCGAACGGCCTCGGGAGAAGCTTCTGGAGCAGGGCGCGGCGGCCCTTTCCGATGCCGAGCTGTTGGCGATCTTCCTGCGCACGGGAGTGACCGGTTGCAGTGCGGTCGAGCTGTCGCGGCGGCTGTTGAGCGAGTTCGGCGGGCTGCGTGCCCTGCTCGAGGCGGACCTCGCCTCGTTCTGCGGCCATCTCGGGCTCGGCGTGGCCAAGTACGCGCAATTGCAGGCCGTGCTGGAGATGGGCCGGCGCCACCTGGCCGAGCGCCTGCGTCGCGATTCGATACTGGAGAGCCCGCAGGCGGTGCGCGACTATCTCAAGGCGCGCCTGCGCCACGAGCAGCACGAGGTGTTCGCCTGCCTGTTCCTCGACACGAGGCACCGGGTCCTGGCGTTCGAGGTGCTGTTCCAGGGCAGCATCGATGGCGCCAGCGTCTACCCGCGCCAGGTGGTCAAGCGCACCCTGGCGCACAATGCGGCGGCGTTGATCCTGACCCATAACCACCCTTCCGGCGACGCCCGTCCGAGTCTCGCCGACCGCCAGCTCACCGCGCGCCTCAAGGAAGCCCTGGCGCTCATCGACGTGCGGGTGCTCGACCACTTCATCATCGGCGACGGCGAGCCTCTGTCGCTGGCCGAATACGGTTGGCTGTGAGCGTTCGGCGAAGGGCCCAGCCCAGGCGCCGCTCGATGCCCGCCAGCAGGCGCCGGCGGGTCAGCCCGCTGACCGGGCGGATCGCCAAACAGTAGGGGGTGAAGCGCAGGCGGCTGGCGCGATCGGGGCAGAACACCCGGGTTTCCGTGTGCAGCAGGGTAGCGCCGGCGCTTCGAGCAGGGCGCACACCAGCGGGTCGTCGAAGCGCAGCAGGTCTTCCACCGCGTCGATCAGCCGCTGATGGCGCTCGCTGAACTGCCAATGCGGCAGGTAGAGGCGGTCGAGATCCATCGCCGGGTTCTCCCGGGCGTGGCCTTCAGCGTTTCACGGCGACCCGCGAGAAATCCTGGCGACCGAACGGATTGACCTGGTAGCCCTGCACCTCCTGGCGGGTCAGGGCGAAGGCGGTCGGGTGGGCCAGGGGCAGCCAGAGCGCCTGTTCGTGGATCAGTTTCTGCGCCTGGTGGTACAGGCCGGTGCGTTGTTCCTGGCTGCTGGCGGCCTTGCCGTCGGCAATCAGCTTGTCCAGGCCGGGATCGCAATAGCGCGCGAAGTTGAGCCCCGACTTGACGCTGGCGCAGCTGAATTGCGGAGTGAGGAAGTTGTCCGGATCGCCGTTGTCGCCGGCCCAACCCATGAACAGCAGGTCGTGTTCGCCGTTCTTGGCGCGACGGATCAACTCGCCCCATTCGATGACGCGGATGTTGGCCTTGATCCCGGCCTCCGCCAGGTCGGCCTGGAGCAGTTGGGCGCCGAGGCTCGGGTTGGGGTTGAGCAGGCTGCCGGACGGGCGGGTCCAGATGTTCAGCTCGGGAAGCTGCTTGCCAGCCAGCAGCTTGCGCGCCTGTTCGGGGTCGTGCGGGTAGGCGGGAATATCCCTGGCATAGCTCCAGGTGTTCGGCGGATAGATGCCGGTGGCGGCACTGGCGCTGCCTTCGAATACCGCCTGCAGGTAGCTGGTGCGGTCGAAGGCCAGGTTGATCGCCTGGCGCACCTTGGGATCGTCCAGCGGCGGATGCTGGGTATTGAGGGCGACGAAGGCGGTCATGAAGGCCGGCGTCTGCTCGACCTTCAGGCTGGCGTCCTTGCGCGCGCTCTCCACGTCCAGTGGCTTCGGCGACAGGGCGATCTGGCATTCGCCGCGGCGCAACTTCTGCAGGCGCACGTTGGCGTCCGGGGTGATGGCGAAGATCAGCGCGTCGACCGCCGGCTTGCCGGCGAAGTACTCGGGGTTGGCGGCGTAGCGCACCACCGCGTCCTTCTGGAAGCGCTTGAACACGAACGGGCCGCTGCCGATCGGCGCGGCGTTGAGCTTTTCCGGGGTTCCGGCCTTCATCAACTGGTCGGCGTATTCCGCCGAATAGATGGAGGCGAAGCCCATGCTCAGCATCGGCAGGAAGGTCGCGTCGGGGTGGTCGAGAACGATCAGCACCTGGTGGTCGCCGCTTTTCTCCACCCGCTTGATCAGCTCCGGCAGTTGCATCGACTGGGCGTGCGGGAAGCCGTTCTGCGCCACCTTGTGCCAGGGATTGGCCGGATCGAGCATGCGCTGGAAGCTGAACACCACGTCGTCGGCGTCGAGCGTACGGCTCGGCTTGAAGTAGGCGGTGCTGTGGAAGTGCACGCCCTGGCGCAGGTCGAAGCGATAGCTCAGGCCGTCGTCGGACACCGACCAGCGCTCGGCCAGCGAGGGCACCACCGTCCCCTTGCCGGCGTCGAACTCGACCAGGCGATTCATCAGCACATCGGCCGAGGCGTTGGTGGTGGTCAGCGAGTTGTACTGGACCACGTCGAAGCCCTCGGGGCTGGCCTCGGTACACACGCTCAAGGTGGCAGCGGCGGCGGGCTGGGCGAGCAGCAGGGGGGCGAGGAACAGGGAGAAAGCGGCGAGGCGCATGACGGGCTCCATTCGAACGGTTAACATGCCCATCCGCAGCGGTTGGGCGCAGTCATGCAAGGCCGTTGGCGACCTTGAATCGCTACCCTAGACCATGCGGCGGGCAGCGACAACGAGGCAAGGCGACGAACGGCCGCGGTGCGAAGCCCGCAGCGAGGCGGGCCGCGGCTGCGCCATGGGTCTTCGCCCTTGCGGCGCGGGGCGCCTTTCTGATATAAAGCTGCGCTCTTTTCTGGGGCCACGCTCTCCTTCGTCGGGATGCAGCGGGTAAGACCCCGGTGAAACTGAGTATCGAACTTGAGTTAAAGCAGCCAACCCATGCCGGGTTGGGCATGAGGTTATAGAGGGCTGAGGCATGTCTAGAGTCTGTCAAGTAACCGGTAAGGGTCCGGTTACCGGGAATAACATTTCCCACGCACACAACAAAACCCGCCGCCGTTTCCTGCCGAACCTGCAGCACCACCGTTTCTGGGTCGAGTCCGAGAAGCGCTTCGTACGTCTGCGCGTTTCCGCCAAGGGCATGCGTATCATCGACAAGCGTGGCATCGAGGCCGTCCTGGCTGACCTGCGTGCCCGCGGCGAAAAATTCTAAGGAGCTGAATCATGCGTGAATTGATTCGTCTGGTGTCCAGCGCCGGTACCGGCCACTTCTACACCACCGACAAGAACAAGCGTACCAAGCCTGAGAAGATCGAGATCAAGAAGTACGATCCGGTCGTTCGTCAGCACGTGATCTACAAGGAAGCCAAGATCAAGTAATTGATCCGGCACCTTGCGAAAAGCCCGCCATCCGGCGGGCTTTTTCATTTCCGGCGTACGAACTCCCGGGCTGGCGCACAAAAAAGCCCGCCAGGTGGCGGGCAAGGGTAACAAGCATTCGGGATGAAGCCGGGGCTCAGGCCTTGGCTTCGAAGATCACATAGACCTTGCGACAGGCTTCGAGCACTTCCCAGGTGCCCTGGAAGCCGGCGGGGATCACGAAGCGGTCGCCGGCGCGCACGGTCTTGGCGTTGCCGTGCCGGTCGCGCAGCACCGAGACGCCCTGGATGATCTCGCAGTACTCGTGTTCGGTGTAGTTCACTGTCCACTGGCCCACGGCGCCTTCCCAGATACCGGCGTTGAACTGCCCGCAGGGGCTGCCGTAGTGGTTGCGCACGCTCTGTTTCGGGTCGCCCTTGAGGATTTTCTCCGGCGCCGGGCTGTAGTGCTCCGGGGCGCTGTTGGCCTGGGCGAAGTCGACGATCTGTTCGATGTTCATGCTGACTCTCGGTTCTTGTGGTTCTGGCCAGTTGGGGGCAGGGCGGCGCCAGCCGCCCGCCTGGATCAGACGCTGGCGCGGATGGCCTGGGCCAGGCGCTCGACGATCTGGTCGATGTGGGGCTTGTCGATGATCAGCGGCGGCGACATGGCGATGATGTCGCCGGTCACCCGGACCATCAGGTCGTGCTCCCAGAAGCAGCGCTCGAAGACGTCGTAGCCGCGCTTGCCGGGGCCGTCCGCGTGCGGCGCCAGTTGCACGCCGCCGACCAGGCCGACGGCGCGGATGTCGACCACGTTGGGCAGGTCGCGCAGGCTGAACAGCGCGTCCTGCCAGTAGCCTTCCAGTTCGACGGCCCGCTGGAACAGGTCGTCGCGACGGTAGATGTCCAGGGTCGCCAGGGCGGCGGCGCAGGCTACCGGGTGGCCGGAATAGGTATAGCCGTGGAAGAACTCGATGGCGCCCTGCGGGCCTTGCATGAAGGCAGCGTGGATCTTCTCGTCGACGAATACGGCGCCCATCGGGATGCTGCCGTTGGTCAGCCCCTTGGCGCAGGTCAACAGGTCCGGGACGACGCCCCAGCGCTGCGCGGCGAAGGCTTCGCCGACGCGGCCGAAACCGGTGATCACTTCGTCGAAGATCAGCAGGATGCCATGCTTGCGGGTTATCTCGCGCAGCCGCTGAAGGTAGCCCTTGGGCGGCAGCACCACGCCGGCCGAGCCGGACATCGGCTCGACGATCACCGCGGCGATATTCTCGGCGCCGTGCAGGGTCACCAGGCGTTCCAGCTCCTCGGCCTTTTCCGCGCCATGCTCGGGCAGGCCGACGGTGAAGGCGTTGCGGGCGACGTCCAGGGTGTGCGGCAGGTGGTCGACCCCCGGCAGCAGGTTGGCGGAGAAGGCCTTGCGGTTGTTGACCATGCCGCCTACCGACAGGCCGCCGAAGCCGACCCCGTGGTAGCCCAGTTCGCGGCCGATCAGGCGGGTGCGGGTGCCCTGGCCGATGGCGCGCTGGTAGGCAAGGGCGATCTTCAGCGCGGTGTCCGCCGATTCCGAGCCGGAGTTGGTGAAGAACACTTTGTTCAGGCCCGGCGGGGCGATTTCCGCCAGCCGCGCGGCGAGTTCGAACGGCAGCGGGTGACCCATCTGGAACGGCGGGGCGTAGTCGAGGGTGGCGATCTGCCGGGCCACCGCTTCGCTGATCTCGCGCCGGCCGTGGCCGGCATTGCAGCACCAGAGGCCGGCGGTGCCGTCGAGGATGCGGCGCCCGCCCTGGGCGATATAGTGGATGCCTTCGGCGCTTTCCAGCAGGCGCGGCCGCGCCTTGAACTGGCGGTTGGCGGTGAAGGGCATCCAGAAGTTGTCGAGGCTGCTCGACTGCGGCTCGTTATTCATTGTCATAGGGCCACCCAGGTTGCACGCGAGGGATGAAGACGCTAGTCCGGGCGAGTCTATGTTTAAAATAATGAACGTGACAAGGGAGTTAGAGGGGTTCCTGTCAAATATATTGAAAACAGGCGCTGCTCTGGTTTAGGGTGGCGGACACCATGGGCCGCGCGCCCGCCTTGCAGAATCTGACAGCGCGCCTGTCTCCCAGGCGCCCAGAACACCAATAAGAGGACACGTTGTCATGACCACCCTGACCCGCGCCGACTGGGAAGCCCGCGCCAAAGACCTGAAGATCGAAGGCCGCGCCTTCGTCAACGGCGAATACAGCAACGCCGCCTCCGGCGAGACCTTCGATTGCCTGAGCCCGGTGGATGGCCGCTTCCTGGCCAAGGTCGCCAGTTGCGACCTGGCCGATGCCGAGCAGGCGGTCAAGGTCGCTCGCAATGCCTTCGATTCCGGCGCCTGGTCGCGCCTGGCGCCGGCCAAGCGCAAGCAGACGATGATCCGCTTCGCCGATCTGCTGCTGGAGAACGCCGAGGAGCTGGCCCTGCTGGAAACCCTGGACATGGGCAAGCCGATCAGCGACTCGCTGCACATCGATGTCGCCAGCGCCGCCAACAGCCTGCGCTGGAGCGCCGAGGCGATCGACAAGATCTATGACGAAGTCGCCGCCACTCCCCATGCCGAGCTGGGCCTGGTGACCCGCGAGCCGGTCGGCGTGGTCGCCGCCATCGTGCCGTGGAACTTCCCGCTGCTGATGTCCTGCTGGAAACTCGGTCCGGCCCTGGCCACCGGCAACTCGGTGATCCTCAAGCCCTCCGAGAAGTCGCCGCTGACCGCCATCCGCATCGCCCAGCTGGCCGTCGAGGCCGGCATTCCGAAAGGCGTGTTCAACGTGCTGCCGGGTTACGGCCACACGGTAGGCAAGGCGCTGGCACTGCACATGGATGTCGACACCCTGGTGTTCACCGGTTCGACCAAGATCGCCAAGCAACTGATGGTCTATGCCGGCGAGTCGAACATGAAACGCGTCTGGCTGGAGGCCGGCGGCAAGAGCCCGAACATCGTCTTCGCCGACGCCCCGGACCTGAAGGCCGCCGCCGAAGCCGCTGCCGGCGCCATCGCCTTCAACCAGGGCGAAGTCTGCACCGCCGGTTCGCGCCTGCTGGTGGAGCGCTCCATCAAGGACAAGTTCCTGCCCCTGGTGATCGAGGCCCTCAAGGGCTGGAAGCCGGGCAACCCGCTGGATCCGGAAACCAACGTCGGCGCGCTGGTGGACACCCAGCAGATGAACACCGTGCTGTCCTACATCGAGGCCGGTCACAACGACGGTGCCAAGCTGGTTGCCGGCGGCAAGCGGACCCTGGAAGAAACCGGCGGCACCTACGTCGAGCCGACCATCTTCGACGGCGTGACCAATGCAATGAAGATCGCCCGCGAGGAAATCTTCGGCCCGGTGCTCTCGGTGATCGAGTTCGAGGATGCCGAGGAGGCCGTGCGCATCGCCAACGACACGCCCTATGGGCTGGCGGCGGCGGTCTGGACCAGCAACCTGTCCAAGGCGCACCTGACTGCCAAGGCCCTGCGCGCCGGCAGTGTCTGGGTCAACCAGTACGACGGCGGCGACATGACCGCTCCGTTCGGCGGCTTCAAGCAGTCGGGCAACGGTCGCGACAAGTCGCTGCACGCCTTCGACAAGTACACCGAGCTGAAGGCGACCTGGATCAAGCTCTGATCGCCTAGGTCGGCCCTTCCGGGCCGGCTCTCTCGAGCCACACCCGCGGCCGGGTTTCCTTCTGGAAGCCCGGCCGCTGTGCTTCGTGCGCCGGATATATCCGCTCGCCCCGGCAAGGCTTCCGGGGTGCCAACGGGAGAATCGCAATGCGTTGGGGAAGCTATTTCGCCGTCTGTTCCGCAGTCATCAGCATCGGCCTCGCCCTTGGCCTGACCATGCCGCTGGTCTCGTTGCGCCTGGAGAGCTGGGGCTACGGCAGTTTCGCCATCGGCGTGATGGCCAGCACGCCGGCAGTGGGCGTGCTGCTCGGCGCGATGATCGCCGGGCGCCTCGCCGCGCGCGTCGGTACGCCGCGGCTGATGCAGTTGTGCCTGCTCACCGGGGCAGCCTCCATCGGCCTGCTGGCACTGCTGCAGAGCTACCCGGTATGGCTGTTGCTGCGCCTGCTGATCGGCGTGCAGCTCACCGTGGTGTTCATCCTCGGGGAAAGCTGGATCAACCAGTTGGCGGTGGAGAGGTGGCGTGGCCGGCTGGTCGCGCTGTACGGCACCGGCTACGCCCTCAGCCAACTGTCCGGGCCGGTACTGCTGACCTTCATCGGTACCGCCGACGACCGTGGCTTCTGGTTCGGCGTCTGCCTGCTGATTGCTGGCTCGTTGCTGCTGCTGGGCCGCGGCGGTGCGCCCAGGGTCGATCCGCACAGCGCCTCCGGGCGCGGTTTGTGGGCCTTCTGCCGGGGCCTGCCGGCGATCGCCTGGGCGGTGGTGTTGTTCGCTGCCTTCGAGGCGATGATCCTCACCCTGCTGCCGGTCTACGGGTTGCGCCAGGGCTTTCCGCAAGCGGTGGCGCTGGCCATGGTCAGTACCGTGGTGGTGGGCGATGCATTGTTGCAGCTGCCGATCGGCTGGCTCGCCGACCGGGTCTCGCGTAGCGGCCTGTTCGGCGGCTGCGGCCTGGTGCTGCTGCTGAGCAGCCTGGCGATTCCCCTGCTGCTGCAGACGCCGCTGGTCTGGCCGCTGCTGGTGCTGTTCGGGGCCAGCGCCGGCGGGTTGTTCACCCTGGCGCTGATCCTGATCGGCGAGCGCTACCGAGACGATGCCCTGGTCCGGGCCAATGCCCATGTCGCGCAGCTATGGGGCATCGGCTGCCTGCTCGGCCCGCTGGCCACCGGCGCCGCCAGCCAGTGGATCAGCGGTCACGCCCTGCCGTTGATGATGGCGCTCGGCGCGGCGGGCTTCGTGGTGCTGGTGCGGCTGCGCGGGGCGATTCCGGCGGACGAGGAGGCGACCGGCCTGGAGGCCTCCGAGTGACCCTCAGAGCATCTTTTCCAGTCCGATCATTCCCGCGACCCAGGCGTTCAGGCGTCGCCACAGGCTGCCCGGCTCGTGGCGCAGGACCTGGGTCCGGCCGTCGCGCTCGTCGATCCAGACCAGCTTCGGCCGGCTGCCGCTGCGGTCGATGCGAACCTGGTAGCTGACGCTCGGCGCCATGCCTTCCAGCGCCAGTTGGCGGACCTGCTCGGCCAGCAGCGGACTGTCGACGATGACCCCGACTTCGGTGTTCCACAGGATCGAGCGCGGATCGAAGTTGAACGAACCGATGAATACCTTGCGCCTGTCGAAGACCATCGCCTTGCTGTGCAGGCTGGCGCTGCTCGATCCGTGCAGGCGCCAGGGCGCGCCGCTCAGCGGCTGGTCGGGATTGGCGCGCAGCTCGTAGAGCTTCACGCCATGTTCCAGCAGCGCCATCCGATAGGGTGCGTAGCCGGCATGCACGGCGGGCACGTCGGTGGCTTCCAGGGAGTTGGTCAGCAGGCGCACGCGGACGCCGCTGTCGGCCTTGCCGGTGAGGTAGTTGAGACCGTCCTTGGCCGGAACGAAATACGCCGAGACCAGGATCAGTTCCTTCTGCACGCCCTTGAACAGGCCCGCCAGGTGCGGACTGAGCAATAGGTGCGGGTCGGGCTCGCCGCGGCTCAATACCTTCAGCGGCGCATCCCAGATCGCCTCGGCGCGTGCCCAGGTGAGATTCTCCAGCCAGTTGCCCAGGCGTGGCTGGTCGCCGCGGTCGAACAGGTGGCGGATGTAGCCGGACTCCTTCACCGACTCCTTGCGCAGGTAGCGCTGCAACTTGCGTCGGGCCGAGTCCAGCTCGCCGGGATAGGGCGCGCGCCAGAGGAAATCCTCGATCGGCCGGCTGATGGCACTGTTCCAGTACTGGTCGAAGCTGTGCGAGAGCTGGTTGGCGATGGGGCCGACGCCGAGCAGGTCGAGGTCGGTGAAGTTCATCTCCGGTTTGGCGTTGAAATACTCGTCGCCGAGGTTGCGTCCGCCGACGATGGCCGCCGTGCCGTCGGCCAGCCACAGCTTGTTGTGCATGCGCCGGTGCTGCTGGGACAGGTTGAACAGGCGGCCGACGCCTCGCGTGATGCCGGTGGCGCGGCCCAGGTGCAATGGGTTGAACAGGCGCACCTGGATGTTCGGATGGGCGGAGAGCACACCGATCTCGTAGTCCCAGCCATCGCTGGCGGTGTCGTCGATGAGGATGCGTACCCGCACGCCACGGTCGGCTGCCTTGAGCAACTCGTAGGCGAGGGCGCGCGTGGTCAGTCCGTCGTGGACGATGTAGTACTGGATGTCGAGGCTGCGCTGGGCTGCGCGAATCAGCGCCGCGCGGGCGACGAAGGCATCCTCGCTGGCGCCCAGGAGGTGGAAACCGGACTGGCCGGGGTGGTCGCGTCCCTGGATTTCGGCCTGCCTGGCCAGCCAGGTACCCTCGGCGGGCAGTGCCGACGACGGTTGCGGAGGAGTGCTGGCGCAGCCGGAGAGGGCCAGGAGGGCCAGCAGGAGGAATCGGCGAAGCAAGGACATCTCCCGTGGAAACTCGAACGACCGGCTCATCCCGGTCGTGCGAATTCTAGGAGTTTTCCTCGGAAGAGCGATGCCCCGCCTGATTTTTTCAGAATCCGCCGAGCCTCGGATGGGCTCAGCTACCGAGTTTTTCCTTCAGCCGGTACCAGGCCATGCCCAGCGCCAGCAGTGGCGAGCGCAGCAGCTTGCCGCCGGGGAAGGTGATGTGCGGCACCTTGGCGAACAGGTCGAAGCCGTCGCTCTGCTGGCCGCCGATGGCTTCCGCGAGCAACTGCCCGGCGAGGTGCGTGGCGTTTACCCCGTGTCCGGAATAGGCCTGGGCGAAGTACACGTTGGGCTGCCCCGGCAGGCGGCCGATCTGTGGCAGGCGATTGGCACCGATGCCGATCATGCCGCCCCATTGGTAGTCGATGCGGACGTTCGCCAGTTGCGGGAATACCTCCAGCATCTTCGGCCGCATGTAGGCGGCGATGTCGCTGGGGTCGCGGCCGGAATAATGGCAGGCGCCACCGAACAGCAGGCGGTTGTCGGCGGAGAGCCGGTAGTAGTCGAGGGCCACGCGCTGGTCGCACACCGCCATGTTCTGCGGCAGCAGTTGGCGGGCCAGCTTCTCGTCCAGCGGCTCGGTGGCGATCACGTAGCTACCGGCCGGCAGTACCTTGCCGCCGAGCAGCGGGTTGAGGTCGTTCATGTAGGCGTTGCAGCCCAGCACCAGGGTCTTCGCCCGTACCTTGCCGGTGGCGGTATGCACCTGGACTTCCGTGCCGTAGTCGATGCGCGTCACCGGCGAGCGCTCGAACAGGCGGACGCCCAGCGACTGGGCAGCGGCGGCTTCGCCGAGGACCAGGTTGAGCGGGTGCAGGTGGCCGGAGCCCATGTCCACCAGGCCGCCGACGTAGCGATCGGAGCCGACCACGCTGCGCATCTCCGCGGCCGGCACCAGGCGCATCTCGTGGCGATAGCCGAGGGCCTGGAGTTCCTCCATGTCCTCGCGGAAGCCCTGGTAGTCGCCGGGCTTGTTCGCCAGGTCGCAGTAGCCCCAGCGCAGATCGCAGTCGATGGCGTACTGCTCGACCCGGCGACGGACGATCTCCACCGCCTCCAGGCCCATCAGCTTGAGTGCCTTCACGCCGTCGGCGCCGATCACCGGGAGGAACTGCTCGACGTCATGGCCGACGCCGCGGATCAACTGGCCGCCATTGCGCCCACTGGCGCCCCAGCCGATCCGGTGCGCTTCCAGCAGGACCACGGAGAAGCCGCGCTGGGCCAGTTCCAACGCCGTGTTCACCCCCGAGAAGCCGCCGCCGACGACGCACACGTCGGCCTGTTCTTCGCCGGCCAGGGGAGGGCACTCGATGCGTCGGTTGAGCGTGGCGGCGTAGTAGGAGGGGGCGTGTTGGGCGGTATGCACCGGCTGGTGAACGCGGGCGTTCATGTGTGAAATCCTGATTATTATGTGTGGAAAATTTGACGGAGCATAAACGTCAGTCGAGGCGCTCGCCAAGGGCGAAAAAGGAAAAAACTGCGAGGTGTTGCGGGGATCGTGTACAGAAAAGACGGTGTTTCCCGTCTATACCGGGAGTCCTGGCGGACTCCCGGAGCGCGTCATGGGTCAATCCGGAACCGGTAGGTCGAGCGACTCCTTGACCTCTTCCATGACGATATAGCTCTTCGACTCGCGTACGTGCGGCAGTTTCAGCAGGATGTCGCCGAGCAGCTTGCGGTAGGACGCCATTTCCGAGATGCGAGCCTTCACCAGGTAGTCGAAGTGGCCGGACACCAGGTGGCATTCCAGCACATGGGGCAGCTTGAGCACCGCCCGGCGAAACTCTTCGAAGGTATCGCCGGACTTGTAGTCCAGGCTGATCTCGACGAACACCAGCAGGCTGGCCTTCAGGTGCTGCGGATTGAGCCGGGCGTGGTAGCCCATGATCAGGCCTTCGCGCTCCAGGCGGCGCACGCGTTCGGTGCAGGGTGTGGTCGAGAGGCCGACGCGTTCGCCCAGCTCGGTGAAGGAAATGCGACCTTCCTCCTGCAGGATGCGGAGGATGTTGCGGTCGATCTTGTCCAGCTCGCGCTTGCTCTGATGCTGGGTACGCATGGATGGAGGCTCCCCGTCTGGCTCGGAAAATCCGGAAATTTTCCGCCAATATAACGTCGAAAGCAGGGAAAAACACTGGCCAGGGAAAACGCCTTGATCTTGCACGAGGGCCCCGCCACCCTTGGCCGGGTCGGCAACGGACAGAGGTAGGACATGCGTTTGCGCAGAAGGACGACGTTGCTGCTGGTATTTGCAGTGCTGTTGCTGCTGGCGTTCGGCTACGGCTGGCATGCCTGGCGCAGCCTGTTGCGCGAGCAGGGTGTCGAGCGCCTGGAGTGGCAAGGCCTGGGCCTGTCCGCCGAAGGCATCGGGCTGCGACGGCTGGCGCTGGAGCGGCGCGGCGCGGATGGCGCCAGCCTGCGACTGGACGTGGAACACGCGCTGCTGCGCTGGCCCGGGCTGTCGGGTTGGCGTCCGCGTCTACCCGGCCTGCGCGTGGAGCAAGTGGCGCTCGCCTGGCAACCGGCTGCCGCGAGTTCCGACGACGACTCCCCTGCGCTGGACTGGACGTCCCTGCGCGAGACCCTCGCCTGGCTGCCGGAACAGATCCACCTCGAACGCTTCCATCTCGACCTGCCTTGTCCCGCCGGCCGCTGCGAGCAGGAAGGCGGACTGGATATCGGCCGCCCGTCGGGAGCGCTGTTTCCGCTGGCTGCGCAACTGCGCCTGCAACAGGAGGCGCAGCAGGCCCAGCTCGACGCCCAGCTCTTCGAGGAGCCTACCGGCTGGCGCCTGCGCGCGCGCGCGCAACTCGACCGGCAGGCGCTGCTGACGCTGGACAGCCAGCTCGCGCCGTCCGATGGCGACGGCCTCTGGCAGGGGCGCCTGGAGGCGCCCGGCCTGCCCGACACCCGTGGCCTGGTGGTCTGGCTCAATCGCTGGCTGCCGGAAGCGCAGCGCCTGCCCGACGCACCGCAAGCCCTGCGTCTGCAAGCGGACTGGACGATCCGCCTGGCGCCTGGCAGCGACTGGCTGGAGCCGCGCCGGGTGCTCGACGGCGGTGGCTCGGCGGCGCTGCTGGTGCAGGCTCCGCAAGCCTGGCCGCTGCCCGGTCTGGGTAATGTACAGGGCGAACTGCAAGTCCAACTGGATGGAGACGAGGGCGCCTGGTTGCCACGCCAGCTGCGCAGCGACTTGCGCCTGAGCCGGTTGCACGGCGAGTGGTTGCAGGCGCTGCCGGCCGAGTTGCGGCCGAGCGCGCTGGGCTTGCGCAGCGAGCCGCTGGAGCGCGATGCCGATAGCGTCACCGCGTTGCGCCTGGCGTTCACCAGCGAGGGCGCGAGTACGCTGAAGCTGGAGACGCGGCTCGACCTGCTGGGCATCTCGCCGTGGGCCGCCAGGCTGGTGGAGGGGCGCTTGCAGGTGGACGCGCCGCGCCTGCAATACCAGGGCTGGAAAGCCGAGCGACTGGTCGCGGAGATTCCCCTGGAGGGCCGGCTGGACGGGCAGCGCGCCAACCTCTCCTTCGGCAGGGGCGCGCGGTTGCAGGCGGCGTCCCTGGCCGAGCCGTCGACGCTGCACCTTGGCCAGCCCCGCCTCGACCTCGCCGGGACCGCTCTCGAACTGGCCTACCAGCCGCTGGCGCTGCATTTCGCCGGGCCGCTGCAGGCGCAGGTCGGACAACTCCGCCAGGCCAACCTCAAGCCGTTGGCCTGGACCTTCGAGGGGCCGCTCGACACCACCCTCGAGCGCACCAGCCTGAAGGGACGGCTGAGCAACGGTGCGGGGCTGGCGGCGGACATCCAGCTGCAGCGCGATGCGAAGACGCCCCTGGCACTCTCCGCCAGGCTGGCCGAGGTGTTCTTCCGTACCGGCAATCCGCTGGCCGCGACCCTCGCCGACTGGCCGGGGCTGCTCGAACTGGGCAATGGGCGCGCGACCGCCGCGGCCGGCTGGAAGCTCGACGCGGCGGGTGGCTCGTCCCTCGACCTGGACCTGACCCTGAAAGGCCTCGACGGTATCTACGACCGCAGCGAGCTGAAGGGGCTGGGCGGCAGCCTGGCCTTGCGCCTGCGCGGCGGTCAGTTGAGCCTGGACAGCCCCGGCCTGAGCCTGGCCGAGGCCAATCCCGGCCTGCCGCTGGGGCCGGTGAGTTTCCGCGGGCGCTACGAGGCCCCGCTTTCCGCGCCGGGCAGCGGCCGCCTGAGCTGGCAGACGTTGCAGAGCGGCCTGTTCGGCGGGCAGGCCTCGGTCCCCGCGGGGAGCATCCGCCTGGGTCAGGCCGAGCAGAAGTTCGCCTTGCGTATCCAGGGCATACAACTCGGCGAGATTTTCCGGGTCTATCCGGCGGAGGGCCTGGCCGGCGAAGGCACCCTGGACGGCGAGCTGCCGCTGATGCTGAACCGCTGGAAGCCCAGCGTCTCCGGCGGCCAGGTCAAGGCCCGCGAGCCCGGCTACCTGCGCTTCCGCTCGGCGAAGATCGAGGCGCTGGGGCGCAGCAACCCGGGGATGAAGCTGGTCGCCGATGCCCTCGACGATTTCCACTACGACGTCCTGCAAAGCAGCGTCGATTATCATGAGAGCGGCAAGCTGTTGCTCGGCCTGCGCTTGCAGGGCAGCAACCCGGACCTGGAGAAGGGGCGCCCGGTCAACCTCAACGTCAACCTGGAGGAGGATATCCCGGCACTGCTGACCAGCCTGCAACTGAGCGACCGGGTCAGCGAAACCATTCGCCAACGTGTGCAGGAGCGCATGCAGAAACGCAAGGCTTCGGCGCCATGAGCCATACAGGAGAACCCCCGATGCGCCTCTGCGCTCTATTCGCTGTCCTGCTGCTGGGCAGCCTGACGATGGCCTGCACGCCCACCGTGCAGCTGGCGGCTCCCAGCGAGCCGATCAACATCAATCTCAACGTGAAAATCGAGCACGAGATCTACATCAAGGTCGACAAGGCTCTGGACGGCATCATCAACGAGAACAGCGGCCTGTTCTAAAGGAGCGGATCCATGACAACCCGTAGCAAACTCGGTATCGCCCTGCTGGCCCTCGGCATCAGCCTTTCCGCCATGGCGATGGACCTCGGCCAGGCCATGTCGGCCCTTGGCGGCGCCAAGGCCCAGGGCCTGGTCGGCGAGCAGGCGGACGGTTACCTTGGCGTGGTCAGCAACAGCGGCCAGGCGGCGGACATCGCCGCGCAGATCAATGCCGCGCGCCGCGCCGAATACCAGAAGGTGGCCAACAGCAGCGGCGCTTCGCTGGCCGACGTGGAGGCCATGGCCGGCAAGAAGGCGATGGAGAAAACCCCTGCCGGGCAGTACGTCCAGGTTGGCGGCAAGTGGGTGAAGAAATAGCGCGAAGGCTCTGCGAGCGCTCTGGGACGCTGCTCCGGTCGCAAGGGCCGGGCAGCGTCCGCGGGATTTTTCCTGTCGCGAGCGCTTCCCCCAGGGACTCCTGTCGTTTTCCATGGATTCTGCGACAGGCTTTCCCGAAAAAGCGGCTCCCGGCCTGAGTTCGATCATTTAAATATGCGGTATTTTTCCAGTTTTATGGTGGATGCGCCTCGGTAAAACCCCTCCTTGTCCGGTTTTTTACCTGAGTAGTCGCCTAAAATTGGTGATTATTTCTGCCTGCCTCTTCCTATACTGCGCGCATCTACACGCTCAAAATAACAAACGTCCGCGGTTCCTCCGCGACGTGGGAGGCGACAATGCGAGTTCTGGTCCTTGGCAGCGGTGTCATCGGTACCGCCAGTGCGTATTACCTGGCCCGAGCCGGGTTCGAGGTGGTGGTGGTCGACCGTCAGGACGGTCCCGCGCTGGAAACCAGCTTCGCCAACGCCGGCCAGGTGTCTCCCGGCTACGCTTCGCCCTGGGCAGCCCCGGGCATCCCCCTGAAGGCCATGAAGTGGCTGCTGGAAAAGCACGCGCCGCTGGCCATCAAGCTCACCTCCGATCCCAGCCAGTACGCCTGGATGCTGCAGATGCTGCGCAACTGCACCGCCGAGCGCTACGCGGTGAACAAGGAGCGCATGGTCCGCCTGTCCGAGTACAGCCGCGATTGCCTCGACGAACTGCGCGCCGAGACCGGCATCGCCTACGAGGGCCGCACCCTCGGCACCACCCAACTGTTCCGCACCCAGGCGCAGCTGGACGCCGCCGGCAAGGACATCGCCGTGCTCGAGCGCTCCGGCGTGCCCTACGAGGTTCTCGACCGCGACGGCATCGCCCGCGTCGAGCCGGCCCTGGCCAAGGTCGCCGACAAGCTGGTCGGCGCCCTGCGCCTGCCCAACGACCAGACCGGCGACTGCCAGCTGTTCACCACCCGCCTGGCGGAAATGGCCAAGGGCCTGGGCGTGGAGTTCCGCTTTGGCCAGAACATCGAACGCCTGGACTTCGCCGGCGACCGCATCAACGGCGTGCTGGTCAACGGCGAATTGCTCACCGCCGACCACTACGTGCTGGCCCTGGGCAGCTACTCGCCGCAACTGCTCAAGCCGCTGGGTATCAAGGCTCCGGTCTATCCGCTGAAGGGCTACTCGCTGACCGTGCCGATCACCAATCCGGAGATGGCGCCGACCTCGACCATCCTCGACGAGACCTACAAGGTGGCGATCACCCGCTTCGACCAGCGCATCCGCGTCGGCGGCATGGCGGAAATCGCCGGCTTCGACCTGTCGCTGAACCCGCGCCGCCGCGAAACCCTGGAAATGATCACCACCGACCTCTATCCCGAGGGCGGCGACATCAGCCAGGCGACCTTCTGGACCGGCCTGCGCCCGGCGACCCCGGATGGCACCCCGATCGTCGGCGCCACCCGCTACCGCAACCTGTTCCTCAATACCGGCCACGGCACCCTGGGTTGGACCATGGCCTGCGGGTCGGGTCGCTACCTGGCCGACCTGATGGCGAAGAAGCGCCCGCAGATCAGCACCGAAGGCCTGGATATTTCCCGCTACAGCAATTCCCCGGAGAACGCCAAGAATGCCCATCCAGCGCCAGCACACTAACGAGCGTATGAGCCAGATCGTCGTCCACAACGGCACCGTCTACCTGGCGGGCCAGGTGGGCGAGGACATGTCCGCGGGCGTCGAGCAGCAGACCCGCGAGACCCTGGCGGCCATCGAGCGTCTGCTGGAAGAGGCCGGCACCGACAAGACCCGGATCCTCTCGGTGACCATCTACCTGAAGGACATCGACGCCGACTTCGAAGGCATGAACCGCGTCTGGGACCAGTGGCTGCCGCGCGGCGTCGCGCCGGCGCGGGCCACCGTCGAAGCCAAGCTCTGCGAGCCGGAGATCCTGGTAGAGATGTCGGTGGTCGCTGCGCTGCCCTGAGTTTTGTCTGGCCCGGCCGGAGAGCCGGGCTTTTTTTCGCCTGATGAAAGGTGCGCGATGCCGCGCCTCGCTGAAGAGAGACCCGTCGCCATGCGCCCCGCCCGTGCCCTGATCGACCTGCAAGCCCTTCGTCACAACTATCGGCTGGCCCGCGAGGCCACCGGCGCCCGTGCGCTCGCGGTGATCAAGGCGGACGCATACGGCCACGGCGCGGTGCGCTGTGCCGAAGCGCTGGCGGCCGAGGCCGATGGCTTCGCCGTGGCCTGCATCGAGGAGGGCCTGGAGCTGCGCGAGGCCGGTATCCGCCAGCCGATCCTGCTGCTGGAGGGCTTCTTCGAGGCGTCCGAGCTGGAGCTGATCGTCGCCCACGACTTCTGGTGCGTGGTGCATTGCGCCTGGCAATTGGAGGCGATCGAACGCGCCAGCCTGGACCGCCCGCTGAACGTCTGGCTGAAGATGGATTCGGGCATGCACCGTGTCGGCTTCTTCCCCGAGGACTTCCGCGCCGCCCACGAGCGCCTGCGGGCCAGCGGCAAGGTGGCGAAGATCGTGATGATGAGTCACTTCTCCCGCGCCGACGAACTGGATTGCCCGCGCACCGAGGAACAGCTCGCCGCCTTCGCGGCCGCGAGCCAGGGCCTGGAAGGCGAGATCAGCCTGCGCAATTCGCCAGCCGTGCTCGGCTGGCCGAAGGTGCCCAGCGATTGGGTACGTCCGGGCATCCTGCTCTACGGAGCCACGCCGTTCGAGCGCGCACATCCGCTGGCCGACCGCTTGCGCCCGGTGATGACCCTGGAATCGAAGGTGATCAGCGTCCGCGACCTGCCGGCCGGCGAACCGGTCGGCTACGGCGCGCGCTACAGCACCGAGCGTAGCCAGCGGATCGGCGTGGTCGCCATGGGCTACGCCGATGGCTACCCGCGGCACGCCGCCGACGGCACCCTGGTGTTCATCGACGGCAAGCCGGGGCGCCTGGTTGGCCGGGTATCGATGGACATGCTCACCGTCGACCTTACCGACCATCCCCAGGCCGGGCTGGGCAGCCGGGTCGAACTATGGGGCCCGAACGTGCCGGTCGGCGCCCTGGCGGCGCAGTTCGGCAGCATTCCCTACCAGCTGCTGTGCAACCTGAAAAGGGTGCCGCGCGTCTATTCCGGGGCTTGAGAAAAACTTTCCGAATTCTTTGCGCAGGCATGTCGACCGATCTGTTGTAAATACTGAACAGTGTTGCCATGATACGGCCGACTTGGGGTCGCCAGCCGTGTGCGGCCTCGTTTTGCCTTGCCTGCCAGAAGAATAAGGAGGACTCCACCCTTGGACGTCGGTGCTCGTCTGCAAACCATCCGAAAGCTCAAAGGTCTTTCCCAGCGCGAACTCGCCAAACGGGCGGGTGTCACCAACAGCACTATCTCGATGATCGAGAAAAACAGCGTGAGCCCTTCCATCAGTTCGCTGAAGAAGGTGCTGGGCGGTATCCCCATGTCCCTGGTGGAGTTCTTCTCCCTGGACCTGGAGCAGGACAGCCATACCCAGGTTGTCTACAAGGCAGACGAACTGATCGACATTTCCAGCGGCGCGGTGTCCATGCGTCTGGTGGGCAAGGCGCACCCGAGCCGGGCGATCGCCTTCCTCGACGAAACCTACCCGCCGGGCTCCGACACCGGCGAGGAAATGCTCAACCACGAAGGCGAGGAGGCCGGGGTGCTGGTCGACGGGCGCCTGGAACTGACCGTCGGCAGCGAGACCTATGTGCTCGAGCGCGGCGACAGCTACTATTTCGAGAGCAACAAGCCGCACCGTTTTCGCAATCCCTACGATGTGCCGGCACGCTTGATCAGCGCCACCACGCCCGCAAATTTCTGACCTGAAGCACAAGACCCCGCCGGGCCCCAAGGGCGCCGGCCGACAAGGGGCATGCGGGGCTGCGACCTAATGCCGCAAGGCTTTGCGAGGGTGTGCAATTGTTTCTGCCGGGCTTTCTTTGCCGTTATACTTGCGCCCGCCCGCGCGGCCCGCAGTGATCGGTATCGTGCCCGGGTGTGATAAGCCACGATGAGGGTGTAAGGGTGAACCTGATTAAAAAAATGCTGGCGGCCCAAGCTGCCGTGTTGGCCCTGTGGGCTGTAAGCGCTCAGGCTACGACCACTGACGATGCGATCGCCAAGCGCCTCGAGCCGGTAGGCAAGGTCTGCGTACAAGGCAAGGAATGCGAAGGCGTCGGCGCCGTCGCGGCAGCCGCCGGTGGCGGCGGTGCGCGTTCCGGCGAAGACATCGTCGGCAAGACCTGCAACACCTGCCACGGCACCGGCCTGCTGGGCGCGCCGAAGGTTGGCGACAAGGCCGAGTGGGGCAAGCGCGCCAAGGAGCAGGGCGGCCTCGATGGCCTGCTGGCCAAGGCGATTTCCGGTATCAACGCCATGCCGCCGAAAGGCACCTGCGCCGATTGCTCGGACGACGAGCTGAAAGCCGCGATCAAGCATATGTCCGGCCTGTAACAACGCCGGAACCGTGTCGCGAAAAGCCGCCTCCTGGCGGCTTTTTCGTATCCGCGGTGCGGGTTTTTCCCGCTGGCGGATCGTCCCGCCGGCAAACAGGGTCCAAACTTCCGGCTACCCATTCGCCGGAGGGCATCGTCTTGAGCCGAACCTGTTCCATCGACGCCGCAGTCGATCACTTGCTGCAGACTATCGAGGGCCCGATCCGCATGGGCCTGCCCCTCGGGCTGGGTAAGCCCAACCGACTGGTCAATGCGTTGTACCAGCGCCTGCGGACCCTGCCGGAGCGCCAGCTGACGCTGTATACCGCGCTTTCCCTGGGGCGTCCCGCCGCTGGCGGCGACCTGCAACGGCGTTTCCTCGAGCCTTTCGCCGAACGGGTCTTCGCCGACTACCCGGAGCTGGATTACCTGCACGCCCTGCGCCGCGACGAACTGCCGGCGAACATCCGCGTCGAGGAGTTCTACCTGCAGCCCGGCAGTCTGCTGGACAGCGCGCCGGCGCAGCAGCACTACATCAGTTGCAACTACAGCCACGTCGCCCGCGACATCAACGCCAAGGGCGTCAACGCGGTGGCCCAACTGGTGGCGCGGCATCCCGAGCGGCCGGGCAAGCTGAGCCTGGCCTGCAACCCGGATATCACCCTGGACCTCCTGCCGATGCTGGAGAAGCGTCGCGCCGCCGGCGAGACCATCGTCGCCATCGGCGTGGTCCACGATGACCTGCCCTACCTGCCGGGCGACGCCGAGGTCGAGGAGTCGGTATTCGACCTGCTGATCGACGCGCCGGCGGAAAGCAGCCGGCTGTTCTCCACGCCGAACATGCCGGTCAACCTGCAGGACCACTGCATCGGCCTCCACGCCAGCGCGCTGGTCCGCGACGGCGGGACCCTGCAGATCGGCATCGGCTCGATGGGCGACGCGCTGACCGCCGCCTTGCTGCTGCGCCAGCGCGACAACGCCACCTACCGGGCGTTGATCGACGAGCTGGGGGTGCGTGCGCGCTGGGCCGAGACGGTCGAGCGCGACGGCGGTCTGGAGCCGTTCCGCCGGGGGCTCTACGGTTGCAGCGAGATGTTCGTGCCGGGTCTGCTGGCGCTGGCCGAGGCCGGCGTGCTGAGCCGCCGGGTCTACCCCGACGAAGCGCGACAGCGTGCTGCCGAGCGCGGCGAGGCGCCGGAGGAGGGCGGGGTGTGGCTGCACGGCGGCTTCTTCCTCGGTCCGTTGGCGTTCTACCGGCGCCTGCGTGAGATGTCGCTGGAAGAGCGCGCCGGGATCGGCATGACCGGCATCGGCTTCGTCAACAACCTGTACCGCCAGGAAGAGCTGAAGCGCCTGCAGCGGCGCGACGCGCGCTTCATCAACAGCGCCTTCACCGTGACCCTGCTCGGCGCCGGGGTCGCCGACCAGCTGGAGGACGGCCGGGTGCTCAGTGGCGTCGGCGGGCAGTACAACTTCGTCGCCCAGGCCCACGAGCTGGAGGGCGCACGTTCGATCCTGATGCTACGTAGCTGGCGCGAATCCGGCGGGGAAGTCAGTTCGAACATCGTCTGGCAGTACGCCCACACCACCATTCCCCGGCACTTGCGTGACATGGTGGTGACCGAGTATGGGATCGCCGACCTGCGCGGCAAGAACGACGCGGAAGTGATCGCCGCGCTGCTGGCCATCGCCGACTCGCGCTTCCAGCAGGCGCTGGCCGAGCAGGCCCAGTCGGCCGGCAAGCTGCCGAAGGATTTCGTCCTGCCCGAACGCTATCGCAACAATACCCCGGAGCGCCTGCAGGCCTTGCACCAGGCCCACGCAGCGGCGCTGCCGGAGTTTCCCCTGGGCAGCGATTTCGACGAGGTCGAGCAGGACCTGCTGCGGGCGCTGGGTTGGCTCAAGCGCAAGCTGAAGCTGAGCGAGATCCTCGAACTGGGCAAGGCGACCCTGGACGCGCCGGAGCCAGAAGCCTACCCGGCGCATCTGCGGCGCATGGATCTGGACGATCCGCAGGGGCTTCGCGAGGAACTCTACCAGCGCTTGCTGCTGGCCGGCCTGCGGGCCAGCCAGGAAGAGCGGGGCTGAGTGGCGCTCAGTCGAGGAACTCGACCTGGCCGCCGGCCAGCGATTTCACCCGGGCCAGGGACTCGACCCGGTAGCCTTCGCTTTCCAGCAGGGCGCGGCCATCCTGGAAGGATTTCTCGATGACGATGCCGAGCCCGGCGATGCTCGCGCCGGCCTGGCCGATCAGGTCGATCAGCGCCTTGGCGGCATGGCCGTTGGCGAGGAAGTCGTCGATCACCAGCACGTGGTCGTGGGCGTTCAGGTGCTTGGCCGAGATGGCGATGGTGCTCTCGGTCTGCTTGGTGAAGGAGAACACCTTGGAGATGTACAGGTTGTCCTTCAGGGTCAGCGACTGGTACTTGCGGGCGAAGATCACCGGGACGCCCAGCTCCAGGCCGGCCATGACCGCCGGGGCGATGCCGGAAGCCTCGATGGTGACGATCTTGGTGATGCCCTGGTCGCGGAAGCGCGTGGCGAACGCGTGACCGACCTGCTGCATCAACTGCGGGTCGATCTGGTGGTTGAGAAAGGCGTCGACCTTGAGTACGTGCTCGGAAAGGACGATGCCTTCCGAGCGGATTTTGTCTTTGAGAATGTCCACGGGTGGCTTCCTGCGAAGCGGCTGTCGCTGATGAAGCGCGGCATTGTACCGCCAGCCGGCGCCGCGCGCGACGTTCTCTCGGACGAGCGAACATGATCGAGCGGTCAGGAATCCGCGCCTGCCCGGCGCGGCCCCGTGGCAGGCGGGCCGCGCCGCTGCCGGCTCATTTCAGCAGGTTGTTCACCAGTAGCGTCTCGACGTCCTTGAAGCGCCCGCTGAGCACGGCCTTGGCGGCGTAGAGGGCGGTGTCGGCGACCTGGCCGAACTCGATCTTCGGCGGCATCACCAGCTCCGCAGGGTTGGTATGCACGTCCAGCAGCGCCGGACCGGGCTGTGCGAGGAACTCCTGCACCGCCGCCTCGAGATCCTCGGAGCGGGTCACCTTGCGCCCGTGGAAGCCGATCACCTCGGCGAGACGGGCGAAGTCCGGGTTGAGCAGGTCGGTGTAGTTGTCCAGCAGGCCCTCGACCTTCTGTTCCAGCTCGACGAAGTTCAGCGAGGCATTGTTCAGCACCACTACCTTGATCGGCAGTTTTTCCTGGATGGCCGTCAGCAGGTCGCCGAGCAGCATGGCCAGGCCGCCGTCGCCGGAGATCGAGATCACCTGGCGCTCGGGGTAGGCCTTCTTCAGTCCCAGCGCCTGGGGCATGGCGTTGGCCATGGTGCCGTGGACCAGGCTGGTGAGGGTGCGGCGCTTGCCGTTGCTGTGGATGTGACGCAACAGCCAGACCATCGCCGAGCCGCCGTCGGCGGTGAACAGGGCGTCCTCGCTGGCGTGCTGGTCGAGCAGGCTGACCAGGTGCTGGGGGTGGATCAGCTCGCCCTTGCCGGCTTGCTCCTCTTTTTCCAGCGTCCGCAGCGAGCGCTCGCGGTGCTCCAGGCATTCGTCGAGGAAGCTGCGCTCCTCGCGGGCTTCGAGCAGCGGCAGGAGCGCCTCGAGGGTGGGGATCACGTCGCCGACCACGCCGAGATCGACGGGGTGGCGGCGGCCCAGGTGGCTGCCGTCGCGGTCGACCTGGATCAGGGTGGCCTTCTGCGGATAGAACTGCGCCCAGGCGAAGTCGGCGCCGAGCAGCAGGAGGGTGTCGCACTCGGTCATCATGTGGAAGCCGGACTCGATCCCGAGCATACCGGTCATGCCCATGTTGAAGGGGTTGTCGTACTCGACGAAGTCCTTGGCCCGCGACGTGTGCGCGATGGGCGCCTTGAGGCGGTCGGCGAGGGCCACCAGCAGGTCGTGGGCGCCCTGGCAGCCGGAGCCGGCGTAGATGCCGATCTTCTTGCCGTGGGCCAGCAGGCGGGCGATGTCCTGCAGTTCGGCGTCGCTGGGGCGCAGCACCGGTTGCGGGAAATGCACCGAGAACGGCAGGTCGTCCTTCACCGTGGCCTGGCTGATGTCGGCCGGCAGGATCACCACCGCCACGCCGCGCCGGTTGAGCGCCGCCTGGCAGGCCAGGGCCACCACCCGGCGCGCCTGTTCCGGGCTGTGCACCTGCTCGCAGAACACCGAGCAACTGGCGTAGACCGCCTTGAAGTCGACCTCCTGGGGAAACTCCATGCCCAGTTGCGGGGTGACGATCTGGCTGGCGATCAGCACCATCGGCGCGCGGTTGCGCTGGGCCTCGTAGACGCCGTTGATGAAGTGCAGGCTGCCCGGTCCGCAGGAGCCGGCGCAGGCGGTCAGGCGTCCGCTGATGTAGGACTCGGCGCCCGCGGCGAAGGCCGCCGCCTCTTCGTGGCGCACGTGGACCCACTGGATCTGGCTGCGATGGATGGCGTCGGTGACATGGTTGAGGGTGTCGCCGACGATGCCATAGCAATGGCGGATGCCGGCGGCTTCCAGGGTTTCCACGACGATCTCGGCGACTTTCTTGCTCGACATGAAGCTGTCCTCGAATGGAATTCGTTAGCTAGCTAATTTTGGTCGCGCGTGGAGCGGCAAAAGTTCCTCGCCCGAGGCTAGGCATCGGGCAAGACACTTTTGTGAAAATCGAGACAGTCGGGGGCGCGGCGGGCTCAGCGCTTGAGCATGGCGCGGATGTCGGCGAGGGCGGCGTTGCCCTTGGCCGCCTTGACCTCTTGCGGGGCGTCTTCCATGCCTTCCCATTCGAGGTCTTCGGGGGGCAGTTCGTCGAGGAAGCGGCTCGGCGAGCAGTCGATGATCTCGCCGTACTGCTTGCGCTTGGCGGCGAAGGTCATCGCCAGGTTCTGCCGCGCGCGGGTGATGCCGACGTAGGCCAGGCGGCGCTCCTCTTCCACCGTGTCGGCCTCGATGCTGGAACGGTGGGGCAGGATCTCTTCCTCCATGCCCATGATGAATACGTAGGGGAACTCCAGCCCCTTCGACGCGTGCAGGGTCATCATCTGCACGCCTTCGGCGCCTTCCTCTTCTTCCTGCTGGCGCTCCAGCATGTCGCGCAGGACCAGCTTGGCGATGGCCTGCTCGATGGTCATGTCGCCTTCCTCGTCGCGCTCGAGGGTGTTCTTCAGTGCCTCGATGAGGAACCAGACGTTGCTCATGCGGAATTCGGCGACCTTGTCGCTGGAGGCGTTCTGCCGCAGCCAGTTCTCGTAGTCGATGTCCATCACCATGCTGCGCAGCACGGCGATCGGCTCGTTCTCCGCGCACTGTCGGCGGATACCGTCCATCCAGCGCTTGAAGCGTTGCAGGCGTTCGTGGAAACGGCTGTCGAGGTGCTCGGCCAGGCCCATCTCGTCGCAGGCGGCGTACATCGAGATCTTGCGCTGGGTGGCGTAGTTGCCGAGCTTCTCCAGGGTCGCCGAACCGATTTCCCGGCGCGGCACGTTGATCACCCTGAGGAAGGCGTTGTCGTCGTCGGGGTTCACCAGCAGGCGGAAGTAGGACATCAGGTCCTTCACTTCCTGGCGCCCGAAGAAGCTGGTGCCGCCGGAGAGCCGATAGGGAATCTGGTGGTGCTGGAGCTTCAGCTCCATCAGCTTGGCCTGGTGGTTGCCACGGTAGAGGATGGCGAACTCGCTGTACGGCCGCTCGGTGCGCAGGTGCAGGGTGAGGATTTCCATGGCGATGCGCTCGGCCTCGGCGTCCTCGTTGCGGCAGCGGATCACCCGGATCGGATCGCCGTGGCCCATCTCGCTCCACAACTGCTTCTCGAATACGTGCGGGTTGTTGGCGATGAGGACGTTCGCACACTTGAGGATGCGGCTGGTGGAGCGGTAGTTCTGCTCCAGCATCACCACCTTCAGCGAAGGGAAGTCTTCCTTCAGCTGCATCAGGTTTTCCGGGCGCGCGCCGCGCCAGGCGTAGATCGACTGGTCGTCGTCGCCGACCACGGTGAACTGGGCGCGGTCCTTCACCAGCAGCTTGACCAGCAGGTACTGGCTGGCGTTGGTGTCCTGGTACTCGTCCACCAGCATGTAGCGCACCTTGTTCTGCCACTTCTGGAGGACGTCCGGATGTTCCTGGAACAGCTTCACCGGTTGCAGGATCAGGTCGTCGAAGTCCACCGCGTTGTAGGCGCGCAGGGTGCGCTGGTAATGCAGGTAGACGATCGCGGCGGTCTGCTCCTTGGGATTGCGGGCCTTTTCCAGCGCCTCCTCCGGAAGGATCAGGTCGTTCTTCCAGGCGCCGATGTAGTTCTTGATCTCGTCGACGCCGTCGTCCCCGGAATACTCCTTCTGCATGATGTCGGTCAGCAGCGCCTTGATGTCCGACTCGTCGAAGATCGAGAAGCCGGGCTTGTAGCCGAGCCGCTCGTGTTCCTTGCGGATGATGTTCAGGCCGAGGTTGTGGAAGGTCGAGACGGTCAGGCCCTTGCCCTCGCCGCCGCGCAGCAGGGTGCCGACGCGCTCCTTCATCTCCCGCGCGGCCTTGTTGGTGAAGGTCACGGCGACGATGTACTGGGCGCGGATACCGCACTGCTGGACGAGATAGGCGATCTTGCGGGTGATCACGCTGGTCTTGCCGGAGCCGGCGCCAGCCAGGACCAGCAGGGGACCGCCGACGTAGTTCACGGCTTCTTGCTGCCGGGGATTGAGTCGGGACATAGGAACAGGCCGGAAGAGAGGGTTGAAGCGGGGGCGTATTCTAACAGGCTGGCTGGCATCCGCGAGAATTAGCGTGCAAGCTGTGACCGATCCCGAGATCGTTCACGCCATTTTGCTGTAGATTCCCTACCGCATTAGGATGATGCCGTTCGTTCTTTACGAAGATTCTTAAAACTTTGGAGGTTGCTTGTCAGCGCCCGCAGAACCCTTGCGCCTGCTCCTTCTGGCGGATACGCCGGACTGGGCGCCACTGCTAGGTGAACGCCTGAGAGCGTTGGGGCCTGCCTTTTCGCTGAGCATCGTCACCACCTGGGAGGGCGCGGCCACCCTGTTCGCCGCCGAGCCCCGCGGGCTGCTCCTGGCCACGCCGGCCTGCCTGCCGCTGGGGACTCCCTGCCCCTGGCCGGTGATCCTGCTGTTGCAGCAGGAGCCGGCGCAGGCGCCGGTCGGGGTGGTCGACTGGCTGGCCGCCGAACAGCTTTCCGAGGACAGCCTGCGCCGCTGCCTGCGCTACGCGCGCGAGCGCCTGGGCTTGCAGGCGACCCTGCAACTGCTCGCCGAGCAGGATCCGCTGACCGGCATCGCCAACCGCCAGGGCTTCCAGACCCTGCTCGCGGCGCGCCTCAGCGAATTCGACGGGCGTGGCCTGGTGCTCGGCCACCTCGACCTGGACAACTTCCGTCACGTCAACGATTCCCTCGGCCACCAGGGCGGCGACCGCCTGATCCTGCAGGTGGTCAACCGCCTGCGCGGCTTCATGGAGAACGGTGACAGCCTGGCGCGCCTGGGCAGCGACGAGTTCGCCCTGCTGCTGGACACCCGTCGCGATCCGCAACGCGCCGAGCGGGTCGCCGAACGCATCGTCGAATGCCTTGGCGAGCCCTACTGGATCGATGGCGAGAGCCTGTTGCTGGGTTGCAGCCTGGGACTCGCCCACGCCCGTGCCGACGAAGGCGCCGACCCGCTGATGTGGCATGCGCACATCGCCATGCAGCAGGCCAAGAGCCGCCAGGGTTGCACCTTCCATGTCTTCGACGAACGCATCAACCGTGGCGTGCGCAGCCTCGCCGACCTCGAAGCCGAACTGCGCCGGGCGCTGCGTCGCGACGAGCTGGAGCTGCACTACCAGCCGCGACTGTGCCTGGACAGCGGGCGCATCGTCGGCCTGGAGGCGCTGGTGCGCTGGCGCCACGGCGAGCGGGGCCTGCTCACGCCCAGCGAGTTCGTCCCGCTGGCCGAGGAAAGCGGGCTGATCGTGCCGCTCGGCTACTGGGTCATCGCCCGCGCCCTGCGCGACATGCAGTGGCTCAACGGGCGCGGCCTGGAGCCGTTGCACATGGCGGTGAACCTGTCGTTCCGCCAGTTCCAGGACAGCCAGTTGCTGCCGACCCTGCAACGGTTGATCGAAGAGCACGGCGTCGACGCGCGCTGGCTCGAGTTCGAACTGACCGAGACCGCCGTGATGCGGCGTAGCGACCAGGTGCTGCAGACCATGCAGGCACTCGGCCAACTGGGCGTGCGCTTTTCGCTGGACGACTTCGGCACCGGTTTCTCGTCCTTCGTCCACCTCAATAGCCTGCCGATCACCCTGTTGAAGATCGACCGCAGCTTCGTCGGCGGCATGGACCAGCGGGCGGAAAACTTCCAACTGGTGCGGGCGATGATCAACCTGGCGCACAACCTCAACTTGGAAGTGGTTGCCGAAGGCGTGGAGACCCTGCGCCAGCAGGAGCAGTTGCGCGATTTCGGTTGCGACCAGGTGCAGGGCTACTGGATCAGTCCGCCGCTGCCGCTGGCGGAACTGGCGCGTTTCCTGGGCATCGGCGAACGCTCGGCGCACCGCGGCCAGCCGCTCGGCAATTGAGCGCCGACGTCTCGCTGGCCGTGGCTTTCGGCAGCAACCGCGCGGTCTTCCACTCGAAGGCCAGGGTCAGGCCGATGGCTGCGCAGGCCAGGCCGCCGGCCAGCCCCCACCAGACGCCCGCGGCGCCCCAGCCGGCCGCGAACGCCAGCAGGCAGGCCAGCGGCACGCCGACCAGCCAGTAGCAGGCCAGGCCGACCAGGAAGGTGGTGCGGGCGTCCTTGAGACCGCGGATCGCGCCCATGGCGACGTTCTGGGTGCCGTCGAACAGCTCGAACCAGGCGGCGATCGCCAGCAGCGAGACGGCCATCGCGGCCACCTCCCGGTTGGCCGGGGCGTCGCGGTCGAGGAACAGGCCGATGATCGCCTCCGGCATCCACCAGAAGAGCCCGGCGAAGAGCAGCATGCACAGCGCGCCGAAGCCGATGCCGACGCGCCCGGCGCGGCGTGCTTCGAGCAGGCGGCCGGCGCCGAAATGCTGGCCGATGCGGTAGGTGGTGGCGTACGACAACCCCACCGGCACCATGAACGCTACGTATACCGCCTGGATGGCGATCTGGTGCGCGGCCAGGGCGTGATCGCCGATGATGCCCATGCACAGGGTGGCGACCGTGAACATCCCCGACTCCACCGCGTAGGTGCCGCCGATGGGCAGCCCCAGGCGCAGGATCTCCTCGACCATCGCCCGCTGCGGCCGTCCCAGTCCGCGCAGCAGCGAGTACTCGGCATAGGCCGGCTGCCGGCGGATATACAGGGCCAGCAGCAGCGGCATGCAGTTCATGACGAGGGCGGTGACCAGGCCGATACCGGCCAGGTCCAGGCGCGGCAGGCCGAACAGGCCTTCTATGAAGGAATAGTTGAGAGCCAGGTTGGCCAGCGCGCCGAGCACGCTGATCGCCATCACCGGTCCGGCGCGGTCAATGGCGCTGGTGAAGCCGCGCAGGACCATGAAGGCCATGTAGCCGGGCAGGGCGAATGTCAGGCTGTGGAGGAACTGCATGGCGCCGTCCACCGTCTGCGGCGCCTGGCCGAAGAGCAGCAGCAGCGGCCGCAGGTTCCATAGCAGCAGGCCGGCGGCCAGGGCCAGCGCGGCGCCGACCCAGAGTCCGGAGCGAGCGGCCGCGGCGGCGCCAGCGGCGTCGTCGCAGCCGTGACGGATCGCCACCAGGTTGCCGACCGCTGCCACCACGCCGACACAGAACGTCGAGACGAAGGCGTAGCTGACCGCGCCCAGGCCGCCGGCGGCCAGCGCGTCGGGGCCGAGCTTGCCCATCATCACGGTGTCGGTGAAGACCATGGCGACATAGGCCAGCTGGGCGGCGATCAACGGGCCCGCCAGGCGCAGGATGGCTTTGAGTTCGACGAGGGATGGCGAGGACATGGATGAGTAAGGCTCAGGAGGAGATGGTTGCCGCGATGGCCTGTCGGCGTTGAGAATGCGGCTATTCTCGGTGCGACTGGCATGGCTCCACAAAAGGAAAAACAAGATGCCAGGCATGAGTAAAAGTCATGAAAGAGGTAATTCCCCAATGACCCGTCGCCTGCCCCCGCTGTATGCCCTGCGCGCCTTCGAGGCTGCCGCCCGGCACGCCTCTTTCACCCGCGCCGGCGAGGAACTGGCGATAACCCAGAGCGCGGTGAGCCGGCACATCCGTACCCTGGAGGAGCACTTCGGTTGTCGTCTGTTCGAGCGCCATGGCCGCCAGTTGCAGCTGACCGAGCCGGCACGCCTGCTACTGCCTGGGCTGCGCGACGGCTTCGATGCGCTGGAACGGGCCTGCACCGCCCTGCGCGTGGACGACGCCACCCTGCGCCTGAAGGCGCCTTCCACCCTTACCCTGCGCTGGCTGCTACCGCGCCTGAGCCGCTTCCGCCACCTGAACCCGGATATCGAGGTGCAGCTCACCAGTGCCTGGATGGATGTGGACTCGGTGGATTTCCAGCGCGAGCCTTTCGACTGCGCGGTGTTGCTGGGCAGCGGCCAGTTCAGCCCGGAATGGGAAACGGCAGCGCTGTTCGCCGAATGGCTGGTGCCGGTCTGCGATCCCGACGAGGCCGTGGAGCCCTGGACCCTCCAACGCTTGCGTGACAGCGAGTTGCTGCATCCCACGCCGGATCGTCGCGACTGGCGACGCTGGCTGCAGCGGACCGGGCTGGGGGACGAGGTGTCGCTCAAGGGCGGCCAGGTGTTCGACACGCTGGAACTGGGCATCGTCGCCGCCGCACGAGGCTATGGCGTGTCCATCGGCGACCTGGTGATGGTCGCCGAGGATGTTGCCCAGGGCCGCATCGGCCTGCCCTGGCCGGTGGCGGTGGCCAGCGGCGAAAGCTATCACCTGGTCTGGCCTCGCGCCCGCAGGGGACAGGAACGCTTCCAGCGATTGCGCGACTTCCTCCTCGCGGAGGTGGCGGCGATGCGTCTGCCCGTCGTCGAGCGGCTGGCGTGACGCCGCCGGACAACTCCTGGCGCTGACGCGACGTTACAGGTCGCTGCCGTCGCTGGGCCGGGCGCAGGGTTTGCGCTAGGGTCGTTGGTCGTTGCCTGTCGGGAGCGACAGGGGACGGAGCTTCCTTCCAACCGCCCAAAGGAACCCGCCATGACCTTCGCCAAAGGAATACTCGCCGCGCTGGCGCTCGCCGCCGCAGTCGGCCAGGCCAGCGCCACCGAACTCGAGCACTGGCCGGCCCCCGCCGCCAGGCAACTGAATGCGCTGATCGAGGCCAACGCGAACAAGGGCGCCTACGCCGTGTTCGACATGGACAACACCAGCTATCGCTACGACCTGGAAGAATCGCTGCTGCCCTATCTGGAAATGAAGGGCGTGCTGACCCGCGACAGGCTCGACCCTTCGCTGAAACTGATCCCGTTCAAGGACCAGGCCGGGCACAAGGAGAGCCTGTTCAGCTACTACTACCGGCTTTGCGAGATCGACGACATGGTCTGCTATCCCTGGGTCGCCCAGGTGTTCTCAGGCTTCACCCTCAGGGAGCTGAAGGGCTATGTCGACGAACTGATGGCCTACGGCAAGCCGATCCCCGCCACCTATTACGACGGCGACAAGCTCGCCACGCTCGACGTCGAGCCGCCGCGCGTGTTCAGCGGCCAGCGCGAGCTGTACAACAAGCTGATGGAAAACGGCATCGAGGTCTACGTGATCAGCGCGGCCCACGAGGAACTGGTGCGGATGGTCGCGGCGGACCCCAGGTATGGCTACAACGCCAAGCCGGAGAACGTCATCGGCGTCACCACCCTGCTGAAGAACCGCAAGACCGGCGAGCTGACCACCGCGCGCAAGCAGATCGCCGAGGGCAAGTACGATCCCAAGGCCAACCTCGACCTGGAGGTGACCCCCTACCTGTGGACCCCGGCGACCTGGATGGCTGGCAAGCAGGCTGCGATCCTCACCTACATCGACCGCTGGAAGCGGCCGATCCTGGTCGCCGGCGATACCCCGGACAGCGACGGTTACATGCTGTTCAACGGCACCGCGGAAAACGGCGTGCACCTGTGGGTCAACCGCAAGGCCAAGTACATGGAGCAGATCAACGGCATGATCAAGCAGCATTCCGCCGCCCAGGCCAAGGCCGGCCTGCCGGTGACGGCGGACAGGAACTGGGTGATCGTCACCCCGGAGCAGATCCAGTAGGCGAAACGGCGAGGGGCCGGCATTGGCCGGCCCCCGCATCCCTCAGCGCACCACGTGCAGGAAGTGCATGTGCCGCTCGTACTGGTCGAGGATGTCGCCGATCACGCCGTCGCGGCTCCAGCCCATGATGTCGTAGTCCTGGCCGCCTTCCTGGAGATGGACCTCGGCGCGGAAATACTTGCGCGACTCGCTGCTGTCCTCGGTGTCGCGCATCACGAAGCTCGGCGTGGTGAAGGCGCGCGGACGCACCTCGTAGATGAAATCGACCTCGCCGCCGTGGCTGACTTCCAGCCGAACCCGGCCGTCCTCGCCGTCCTGCACCTGGACTTCGTAGCCCTGCTTGCGCAGTTCGGCGGCGACGTCCTCGCAGGCCGGTCGCGCCACATCGGTGATGAAGCGGTTGACGTGGCTGCGCCTTGGGAACATGGCGATGTTGCGCAGGCGGCGCTGCCAACCGTCGCCCTCGCTTGCGCCGCTGCGCGTGGTGGGGCGGGAGAAGGACAGCGCCTGGTAGCGGATGCCGCGCTTGGTGGCATCCAGGTGCAGCGCCTTGAACAGGCCCCAGATCGACGCCAGGAGCACGATGGAGAATGGCAGCGCGCTGGCGATGGTCGCGGTTTGCAGCGCCTTGAGGCCATCGGCGAGGAGCAGGGCGATGGCCACCACGCCCATCAGCACCGACCAGAATATCCGCTGCCAGAGCGGCGAGTGGTCCTTGCCGCTGGAGGCCAGCATGTCCACCACCAGAGCGCCGGAGTCGGCCGAGGTGATGAAGAACACCACCACCATCAGCACCGCCACCAGCGAGATCACGCTGCCCAGCGGGAAGTGCTCGAGGAAGGCGAACAGCGCCACCGAACTGTCCTGGTTGACCACTTCGGCCAACTGGGTGAAGCCCTCCTGCAGGATCATGTGGATGGCGGTATCGCCGAACACCGTCATCCACAGCAGGGTGAAGCCGGCCGGGACGAACAGCACGCCGCAGACGAACTCGCGGATCGTGCGGCCGCGCGAGATACGGGCGATGAACAGGCCGACGAAGGGCGACCAGGACAGCCACCAGCCCCAGTACAGCAGGGTCCAGCCGCCGATCCAGTCGGTGGGCTCGTAGGCGTACAGGTTGAAGGTCTTGTTGACGATGTCGGACAGGTAGGCCCCGGTGTTCTGCACGTAGGTCTGCAGGAGGAACACGGTCGGCCCGAGGACCAGCACGAAGAGCAGCAGGATCACCGCCAGGCTCAGATTCAGTTCGGACAGGATGCGGATGCCGCGGTCCAGTCCGCTGGCCACCGATAGCGTGGCGAGGCCGCAGGTGGCGGCGATCAGGGCGATCTGCACGGTCTGGTTCACCGGCCAGCCGAACAGGTGGTGCAGGCCGCTGTTGATCTGCAGCACGCCGTAGCCGAGCGAAGTCGCCACACCGAACACGGTGCCGATGATCGCGAAGATATCCACCGCGTGGCCGATGGGGCCGTAGATACGTTCGCCGATCAGCGGATACAGCGCCGAGCGCAGGGTCAGCGGCAGGCCGTGGCGATAGCTGAAGAAGGCCAGGATCAGCGCGACGATGGCGTAGATCGCCCAGGCATGCAGGCCCCAGTGGAAGAAGGTCAGCTTCATCGCTTCCTTCGCCGCCTGCACGGTGTTCGGCTCGCCTACCGGTGGGGTGGTGAAGTGCATCACCGGTTCGGCAACGCCGAAGAACATCAGGCCGATGCCCATGCCGGCGGAGAACAGCATGGCGAACCAGGTGGTGTTGCGGTAGTCGGGACGACTGTGGTCGGGGCCGAGCTTGATGTCGCCGTAGCGGCTGACGGCGAGGAACACCACGCTGATCAGGATCAGCGCCACGGCCAGTACGTAGAACCAGCTGGCGTTGGTGATGATCCATTGCTGGACGTGGTTGAACAGCGATTGCGCTTCTTCCTGGAGGAGCACGGTGAACAGCACCAGGGCCAGGATCAGGGCGGCGGAGGTATAGAAGACCGGAGGATTCAGGGTGCTCCGGGGGGTAGTGGGTGTCTCCATGTAAGCTAGCTCTCCTTGTGATCGGATTGCCCGCCGAAGGCGGAAGACGAAACAGCTTAACACATCGTGATAGCTAATTTGATTCGGAAAGCCTTAATCGATAGCTTTGCTGAATTATTACGCTTCACGTGGAGGTCGTTGCCCGATACTGCAGGGCTTCCGCCAGGTGCCGGCGTTCGATGGCATCGATGCGCTCCAGGTCGGCCAGCGTCCGGGCCACCTTGAGTATGCGATGCAAGGCGCGCAAGGAAAGTTCCAGGCGCTCGCCGGCCGCTTCCAGCCAGCGGCGGTCCGCTTCGGCGAGTGCACAATTGCGGTGCATCGCCTGGAGATCGAGATGGGCATTGGCGCAGCCCTGGCGGGCCAGTTGCCGTTGCCGTGCGGCGCCAACCCGTTCGCTGACCTCGGCGGTAGCGGTTTCGCCGTGTCCTGGCTGCAGGCTGGTGCTTTCGCGGAGCACGCTGACGTGCAGGTCGATGCGATCGAGCAGCGGTCCGGACAGCTTGCCCCGGTAGCGCTGGACCTGTTCCGGGGTGCAGCGGCAGCGGCCGCTGGGATCGCCGAGGTAGCCACAGGGACAGGGATTCATCTGGAGCTTTTGTTAGCAAGCCCTGTTGAGGGAAATAGAACCGTCGTGGAGCATGCGCCCGAAACTCAGCTGCTAGAGAGCAAAAATGGTTAGGCACGCACGCTCCACCAAGGGAAAAGCTTCATCAGGGAAAAAGAAGTCTGGGCTAGAACTGAAGGTCAGGAACGATGGCCGCCAGTCAGGATGTACGGTCGTCAGCTTTGACTTCCTGACTGATTGGTTGGGTGAGGATGCAGAAGACTTTTTGAAAGGCATTTCGCGCTTCTCTAGACGCTACACAAGTGCGGCCCCTACATACGCTATACGGCGTATTCTCCAGTATTGGGCAATGATGCATAGAAAGAGAGGCTGGAAAAAACCTAAGGACACAGATGCGAATAACTTCAAACTTCAACTATCTGAGCTTCGGAGAAGCTTTTATACCGATGAGACAGAAAAAGGGTTGGCCCTCATAACGACCTCAAATAAGTGGATGTCTTTCGTAAGGCTAATTGAGGTTCTAGTAGTTGCAGAAGTTATCCCAAAGATCACTATAGGTGCATACGTTCGAGCTCCAGGAAAATCAGAAATAATAACTGAAAGGCAATCAGTGGTTGATGGTGCCGCGGTTGTTTCGGTACCAAAATCATTTAGACCGGATAAGAACTCATACAATGACGATCTTTTTGAGTCAATATCTTTAACTGCTTCTGATGAAAAGTACCTGACCGAGTACACTGCTAGAATAAATCGTGTGCTGGATACAATTAAGTCGTGCGCGCTAGAAGACTTTAATCTACTAAAATCGAAACAGGCAGAGGGAGATGCGCTGATAAAGAATACCGGCTGTGGTTATCTGACGGATATGAAAGAGAACCCTTGGCTTATGAGGTATTTTGATTTTTCCACTAGGCGCCATTACTTTGAGGCAGACGGTGGACATCCTAACTTGCTTGGAAACCTACTTTCTGTTGTTCATCATGAGATGGGGGGGATCCCTAAGCCTCATCGAAAATTCAAGTCGAGTGACAGAAGGCCGGTATCGAACAGCGGAAATTCTCATTGGCAATATGTTGCTAGATACGGAAAGAATAAGCTCATCCCGTATTTAGGATTAATGAATAGCGAGGCTGCGGCAGTTTGCATGCTCTTGATAATGATAGAGCACCCAAGGTTCAATTCGACTTCATTGTACAGAGCTAAAATTGAAGATGCGGATGGATTCGCAATCCTCCTGTCGTCTGCTGATGGAAATAATTTGCGCCTTACGGTTAAAAAGCCGAGAGCTAGGGAGCAGAAATCAGAAGTATTGAGTGACTTGGCGAGAGACGTTATTTCGAAAGTAATGGAGTGGACTGCCCCTATCCGGGAAGAGTTGAGAAAGCAGGGGCGAAACGAGGAGGCCTCAAACCTTTGGGTGGGAATAAGCTCTTTGAACTATGACTTGAAGTCCTTTTCTGAGAAGGCGTTGGTAGGAGCGCTTTATATGAATCCAATTTGGCGTTCGACAGGTAAGGAAGAGTTTAGTACAAGGGCGTGTTCATTTGTAGATAGACACCCGGTACTCATGCCGTGGAGAGATAAGATCAACTTTAAGGCAATTCGTGTCAATGTGGGTGTGGCAACATATCTTAATACGGATGGCGACTTGGTTGCTACAGCTAAAGCATTTGGCCACAAGCACATTAGAACCACTATTAATAATTATATTCCGCTTGCGCTGCAGCGTGCAATTTTTGAGCGGCAGATCCGTAGGCATCAGAATCTACTAATTACTTCAGCGATGAATGAAGAAAGCGAAATGCTGAAGATATCGGACTTTAGAACAGTGGAGCAATTACATGAGTTTCTTAAGTCCATCGATAATTATTTGTTTGAAAGTGAGTTGGAAGCGCAAAGAAGGGAAACATCCGAAAAAATAACCATTGATATTGCCACCTTGTCCAGGCTCGTCATATCTAATGATCCTGAAGCGCTTGCGGTTGCAATGCTTTATCGGGATGCTCTCGACAAAGCAACCCCAACCTTCCTAAATAGGCCAGACAGTCTTACTGGAGTCACGCCAAAATTTTGGATGGACTTCATTGACGCAGTTATGGCACCTCTTCCGTTGTCAATGAGCGATTTAAGTAATCTTGTTAAGAAGGCGCTTTTGAAGAAAGAAGCGATGTCGGCTATGGTTGTCCTACCAGAGGTGGGGTGATGAGTCGACACAAATTACCGATCGGGGTCATTGACTTTTTTGAGCGAACAACTAGAAAAATAAATCATATATACAGACCTGCATGGCTTCTTAATGAGTTGGAAAGTTCTACATGGATCGTAGACTCAGGGGTGGTTGTTCGGAATGTAGACGGCACCCTTAAAGGTGGCGTTCGTCTAAATTGGGACAGGCTTTTGCCAAGCGGAAGCTTCACAAGCCCTGTTTATGCGGTTCCTTTGGAACAGGCAAAAATGATAGTGGTGTGCGCCTATGATGGAGCTCTTAAAGTCGCTAGATCGTTAAGAGGCATTCTTCACTTTCATCTATATCTGTTGTGGCTAGCTGAGTTTCTTGCTGTTCGATATGGAGACAAGTTTTCTGAAGAGGGTTTTTCTATTTTTGGGGTGGATGACGTAGTTGAGTTTCTTGGAGCGGCAGAGGTAGGAGGTGTTAGTGGAACAGCGGCTTTCATACAACGCTGGGAAGATTATCTATCAAATTCCAAGGATGGAATTGAGCCAATACCACTTTCCGAGCATCTGGGAAAACTAGGAGCACTGGATGGTGACGGTAATCTAAATCTGCGCTTCGCTGCGGCTGCTTTGGGGGTTGACTACAAGCGGTTATCTCAATCTACCGAGTTCAGAAGATACTTGACGCATGGGTTTGATTGTGAGGCTGGAGGTAAGTCCAGCGAGAGCGGGGTATCAAGAGCCACAACTGCTCTGTCAAATTGGATGGTTAATTTCTGTGAGCTGCTATCCTCTCTGCCTATACAATCGCATGTAGAGATAGGTAATCCTTACTTAATATCGGATATTGTGCGGCCTTTCCGCATCGGAGGAAACGGTAGAACAAGAACTTTGCCTCTTTCTACGGGAAGAAGACTTATGTTCGGTTGCGGCAAATGGATGATTGATACGTATCCGGTGCTCAGCTATTACTGCAATGAAATTATTCCTCTTTCACGATCGATAATGAATGAGTCGAATGTTTCAGTATTTACGGCGTTATCCATATCAGAAGAAACTGTTCCGATACCAGATGGACTGGTCTCTGCTTTTGATGTTTACAGACGAATGCAGGTGGATCCTCTTATCTCTGAGGCAAAAATTAGAACTCAGTTTCCATTCTCGATTTTCTTGTTGAGGCTTCATACGGCTGTCTGCTTCTGCTTGATCGGTGTCCTGACTAGTTGTCGCAGAAGTGAGCTGGTTGATCTGGATGGAAGCGCTAGCTATGAGGTTGACGGTAGATTCTATCTTTCTGTTTTACTGAGGAAAACTGGGTTTGATAATATTCGTGAACCGATGGAAAAGCCGGTTCCGCGCCTTGTTTATGAGTGTTTATTATCTTTGAATGCGCTAAAAGAACTTTGGCAAATCATAGTGCCTTCAAGTGATGTTTTATTTAAGTCGCAGGCGTTTTTTAAAGTTAACGTCAGAGGTGCCTATCCACTAAGTGTGGCTGATGCTTATGTTTTTCTAAAGGAACTTAGTGAGTTCCTAAAACTGGTTGATAACTCGGGAGAACGATGGGTGGTGCTCCCACACCAACTTCGCCGCTATTTTGCTGTGACATTTTTTCACTTCGGAGGATTGGAGAATTCCTTGCCGGCGCTTTCTTGGTTTATGGGGCATGAAGATGTTGGGGAAACCTGGCGCTACATTAAAGAAAGCTTAACAGGAAAAGAACTCAGTGCATCCGAAGCTGCTTTGGCTACTTCTGCAGTTTGCTCAGATGATCAATCTCATGGCGTGCAGCAACTCAGGAATATCCTTGTTAAGCATTTCGGCACTGAAAAAATCAACGTCATGCATGAGGATGAGTTAAGAGATTACCTAGAGTTACTGTCGGAAAAAGGTGTATACACCGCTACCCCGATTCAGATTAATGTTGGAAAAAGAAAGAGGTATACGGTAGCAATTTCAGTTAGGGAGGGTGCCGATGCCTCGACTTGGTAAAGGCCAAATTGCACCAAGCATCAAAGTGCTATCTGAAGCTGCCGCTAGGAGTGCTGCTTGTAGAATCTCTGAGTTTGACAGAATTAGAACATCTCCTTCCCCTTCTAAGAGTGAGTTATCAGCTTTCATCTCTGTTTCAAAACTAGCTGCTTGGGATGATGAGTCTCTTGGAATTACCCCTTTAAGTCATAAAACGTTACGAAAATATGTGAATGGGCTGTATGAAGGTGGACTCTCCCAGCTTCTACGTGATGCTGCTTTGGTCATTGGTGATACCCGAAAGCTGATTCGAAAAAAGCCTTCTGATGATGTTGATGCTTGGAGGTTAAGTTCTCAGTTAGCGGTAGATGCTGCGCTAGACATGAGCGCTAGATACTTGGATCTGCTTGAACGGCTGAAGAGATTATCGTTGCGGTCAGATATAGCAGAGTCTGAGTTACAGCGGCATTATCGGCGATATGAGAAAAATCCGCACATTAAGGTTGTGAAATGACTTCAGTTGGTCGGCTTTGGCGCACTTCCTCTAAAGAATTTTATTTGCCTGGATATGATAAGTTTAGGAGGTCGGAGCGATGGGCGGCCCCCGAAATGAGGGTGATGTATTGGCCAGATGGTTGTATCTGTTGGCAGCTTAATGTTTATTTCCTTCATCTTAGGCGCTCAAATAGCGCTATTTCCACAATTAACACTTATGCATCGGAGCTATCCTTGTTTGTACGTTTTTTATTTGAGTCTAAGGTGGTGATTGAGGACGTGTGTGATGATGTGCTGGTTTCATTTTCAGACTGGTTAGTTAATCGCAAAAAATCCTCTGGGAACCACATAAATAGAATCTTGTTGCGGGTTATATCGTTCTTAGAGTGGTATCAAACTTTGTTGGTTGGAAGGCGTCTAGTGGGTTCATTAGGGCAGGGGGCTCAAGTAACAATTTCTTTGCGTTCGTTGAAGAGTAAGCAAGGTGTTGTAAGGGTTCGAACCCAGCATCATGCGATGGTGCCTGCAAGCATTCCTCGTACAGTTCGCCCTATTTCTTCTAATATCGTATCCGCTCTGCTGGATTCTTGTGAATGGGCTGCCAAAACTAATTTTCGTCGCAGCCGTGATCGATGTATGCTTGTTCTCCTTGCAGATACGGGCATACGCAGAGAAGAGCTAACTTGGATCCGAGTTTCGGATGTTGTAGGGGCATCTGCTGACCGAAAACTGCCCGTAAGGACATCTAAAAGAAAAGGCAATCCTTACAGATTAATACCTATCTCAGACGAAACGTTCAGAATGCTCTTGGAGTATATCGATGTTACTCGCTCTATTCAGGTTAGGAGATTAAATAGGAGGAAGATTGGTTTCAAAGATCAGGGCTGGCTGTTTTGCACCAGAGAGGGGTTCAAGATGGCGCCCTCAACAGTGTCACAGTTGTTTTGTGATCTCCGGGCAGAGGCGGGTCTTACTGAGCGGATATCTGCTCACATGCTTAGGCACCGATATATTACATTGCAGGTCATGGCTAGGCTTCGATCTTTGAGCCGCCGGGGTTCAATTGGCGTTGAGGCACTTACTACTGTTCTCTCAAAAATTGCGAGTCTCAGTGGTCACTCTTCGCTTGATAGCATGTGGCGCTATGTAGATTGGGCATACGAAGAGCTTGAGGCTGAGTACAAGGATTCCGCAAACGTCGCAGACGAGGCGTTAAGTGTTATTGAAGCTTTGATGGGTGAAGCGAAGAGTAGTGAAAATAGGGCTCTAGCAGAGTCACTTTTAATTGTGAGAGAGGCTGTTTCGCAACTAAGAACGAAGAGTTATGAGTTGCCAAGTGTGGTGGCCCATTCCCTTCGTAGCTCCGCCGCTCAGTCTCGACATGGATAGTCTTGCCTGCGTCGTTTCGGCTTTCTTATTTGCAAGTGGTCACAATAACCTGATTCTTTCTGTTGTTACTGAGCTCGCTTTATGACCGCTTCAGTCCTTCTGAGCAGCAGCGAAATGCTCCTGCATCAAGGCACTGCGGACCGCTTCTTCAGCCCCTTGTACCCACTTGGGCACGCCACAGGTTGCCCAGGTGGGTGCGCAGTACCAACCTTGATGAAGAAGTCGTAAGTAGCGGGCATCCGTTGCTACTTGCCTCAAGGCTTCCGCGGTGGAGGATGCCAACAGGCCACGCAGATGTAGCCAGTCCACCGACGGGGCACCCGTGAATTGTAGTTGTTGCCGAAACTCTGAGATCCGTTGAACTTCGCTGACAATCAACTGGCGCTTGGCACTGCGGATCTTTCCTGTGGAAAGAAAACCGCTAAGAACACCTGCCAGGTCAAGCTCCGTCTGAGGTGTGAGCTTACCTCCGCGCCGTCCGCGAATATGCGGGGAACACGAGTTCGTCGTGTAAGGTGCAAATAAGCCTATGGTCCTGCACATGGAACAGTGCAGGTTTTTTTGCGTCTTGATTGCCAATGAAGAAGAGAAAGCTGCGAGATGCCTGCTTCGCTTTTTTGGCTTCCATCCCCTCCTTTCGGGCTACTTCCAGCTCATTCTTGAGCCGGCCGCGTGCAACCGCTGACCATTCTAACCAGTGGACGATCACTTGGTAGGGCGTAAGCTTTTCATCTTTCCACTCTCCCGCATTGAGCGAAATGGTCAGGTATTCGGACGACTCTACGGCCTGAGACCATGCCAGCTCTCCATAGAACACACGCGCTTGAGCGAACTGCCCCAACCCATCCGAACGAAGTTTCTTGAAGGCCGTTTGATACGTATTTGGAGCAACGCCGGGGACCTCGAGCGAGAGGTGCCGATCGTAGGGAAAGCGCAAAAATGCACGGCAAATCGGGCGAATACTATTTGCAGCGCGCCGTCCTTCTCTGCGTGCTGTGTTGCCCATAGTGTCCTGCCGACCAATGCTCTGTGTATGTTGCTCTGTGCGAGGCAAGGCGGGGTCGACGATTGTTCGAGTATTAATCAGTTGCAAGCGGGCAGGCGATAAACCGGGGGAGGTCTCTAGCTCCTTCTGTACACTGCCGCGCTTGCCCTGAGCTATAACTTTGCTCTCTTTCTCCGTCTCACAATCTGGGCTATGAGGGTCGCGGATCTGAAAGTGAGCGCGCAATAGGTTTTCCGGGCGGTAGGAGCGCGGGAAAGCCTGAGTTTCACAGCCGGTGCACTGGTAGCCATAGGTGTCCACCACTGCCAACAGCTTGAGGTCTTCGGCCTCAACAATTTCCTTGGTCACACAGTCACGAGCGTTATCCACGACGACTTCTCCATCGAGTTGGGGGTGTTAGCCTTGTTCAACTCCCAGCATACTGTTCGAAATATAGGGAGCAAGATGATGAGTGATGAGCTTTATGTTTCCGTCGATGTCGAGACTTCGGGACCGGTGCCGGGCATCTATAGCCTGCTTTCCATCGGCGCTTGCGTCGTCTCAGAGCCCGCTCAGTCAATCTATCTCGAGCTCCAGCCAGACGGCCTACAACACGATCCGGAGGCTGTCGCCGTAACTGGCCTTGACCTCGCCAAGCTCAAAAACGAAGGGCTAGCCCCACAGACGGCGATGCTCAAGCTGGAGCAATGGTTGAAGCAGGTATGTTCGGCAGATCAGAAAGTCGTTTTCGTGGGGCTGAATGCCCCGTTTGACTGGTCGTTCATCAACTACTACTTCCACAAGTATTCTGGGGCGAACCCCTTTGGGTTCACCGCACTCGACATGAAGGCGTATTACATGGGGGTTACCGGATGCCGCTGGAAGGAAACTAAGTCCTCTCAAATGACCGCTCGTTTCAACCCCCAAAGCGCACCCAATCATAACGCGTTGGACGACGCACGGTTCCAGGGGGAACTTTTCGCTCTCATGCTGGCAGAAGCACGTAACCGCTAACCTGGCCAACGGCTCCAGGTTGCTTCAACATAATGCTCATCCCTGAAGGACCAAGCCTTTATGCCTTCGTGGCTGCTGGAGTTGCCCACGATGATTGCCAACGGGTACGGCAGCTCTTGCGTATAGTGCGCGGCGAATCTGGAGAAACTCCCGATATCAGTGGGGGAGATCATAGGAATGCTTTGCGGGTGCGTATGCCAGTACCCCACTAGGCGGAGGCCTGCAGCATTGGCTAGCTCAATTTCCTTTCGGCAGCGACGAGCATTCAAATCCAGCCAAGTCCTGCCAGCCCGGTCATCTTTATGAGGGGGAGTCGCCAAGGCGAGTACCAATCCGGCATCGCTTGAGGGGTCGACGAATAGCTGGCCCCCACGTTCTACATCAAAGCGCATTTGCCTATACCCCTCCAGCAGGCTCGCGACCTCCTGCGATACCAATAGAGGAGTGTTCAGCCCGGGCCAGCTCCATTGCCAGGCGATCGCCGTCATTTACTTCTCTCCAATGTTTCCGGCCAATCGCGCTCCAGCTGGGCCTGTTGCATTCCGGCAGGTAGCTCAGGCCCGAGGTAATTACCTCCCAGCGTAACCACGTCATCAGGTCTATTGATGCTGCTGACCCAGCTCGGGCTGCCGATGTTGCCGCTCAACACTCGTAATGCAGCTTGAGAAACCATCGAAGCAATGTTCACCATCCCGAGTGAGCCTCCTGGGATGAAACTCTCCCCGCAGGCGGGAAGGGCGACGACCCCACCTTCCGGCCACTCGGTGAACTTGTGCTTAAAATCACCGTTGTCTGTGAATAGGCTTCGAGCATCAAAAGCACCAGATGGCGCTAGGAGCACATGCCCCACTTGTGTATGAGGCTCACTCCAGGCCTGGAGTAAACCCCAGGAGGTGCCATTCGACTTGGCCCCCCACAGCGCCACCTCCGACTGCCAGTCCGCGGTAGTAACTACTACCAGATCCGCTTTATCAAAAACCTCGGGATTCTTGTACATCACCACTTCGGCGAAGGTGGCGAACGCCGCGACTTCAGTAGTGGGCAGGTCTTTGCGAATTTTTTCCTGAAGCGCTTCGGCCTTGGGGAGGCCGAGGTCATCGGCACCGAGCACATGTCTGCCAAGATTTGCCGAGACCAAGTGGTCCGGGTCAATGAGTGTCAGATGACCAACACCCGAACGCGCCAACTGTAGGGCAACGGTGCTACCCAATGAGCCTACCCCAACGCAAACGACGCGAGCCCCTTCTAGTTTCTGCGCCACGCCACTGAGATCACGGGATAAAATCTCTGTCCGATCAAGCACATCCAGCGTCGTTGCTCGGATCAGAACTGGGGGATGATTGACTGCAACTGCAGGCCGGCGCCGCGCTGATCGCAGGTAAAATCTTGATCCTCGATCCAGCTGTGGGCCATATGCGCGAACGTTCAAGCAGTAGATTGGGGCGCTGGCATCCCCGGGGAGCTCTAAAGCGATCCAGCGGTTGGGCAGTGAGCCACGCTCATTGAACCAAGCTAACAACTGAGCGCTGTCGTCAGGAGCAAGGTGTGGCATGAGCCATGTAAGCAGCAGCTCAGGGGCTGGAAGGCGAAGGTCCGGATAACTCTGAAGCTTCGCGTAAAATCCGGGGGTCTCCGGGGCACGCATCCTTGGAGAACGTCCAATCGTGCGCCTGTAGTGGCTTTTGAGTGATGACAGATCTGTTGCGAGCCAGACTGTCTCCTGGCCAGACGGCAATGCTTGCCTAGGGTCGCTTAGGGCAAACAGCTTCGAGGCGGCCTGGGGGCGATCGAGAAGAATTAGGTTCTGTAATGACAGCCCCTGCTGCCTAGACCAGTAGGATGTGATTTCGCGCCGAAATTCGGAGTTCCGAGTAGCTGCGCATGATCCCATACGGGACAGATCAACGATCTTGCGTAACCGAGCAAGGCTGTCCGATACAACATATTCAGGGGTGCCCATCACTGGACGCTCCTGGAAGCCATGAAGGCAAAGCCCGGCTTCCATGGCGTGGGGCCATATAAGCCATGGCGAAGGCTCGACAGTAAGCCTGAGCCCGCTGCGGGGGAAATTCCTCGGAAAGCCGATGCGTAGGCGCCGCTCCGTGCCCGTATAGTCCACTGGCAACGGAAAATAGTAACTCGCAGCTTCGTCAGGCCGTGTGGCCACAGGCCGAAGCAGTGCTAGTGCGGCATCTTCGCCAAGAGCGCCTCGCAGCGCGGCTATACCGCGCTGCAGAGACGGATCGGTGTGATCAACCAAGACGCCCAACTGGCTTCACATCCTCTTGAGAGCTCGCTGTTCCGCTGAAACCACCAAACAGTGCTCCCATCGACGTGGAGTTTCGGGTGGTTCCGTCCGGGCGGCCAGGCATCGTCCAATTGGAAGGGATTTCGCTATTCACTGTCGAAATGAACGTAGGGCCCATGCCAAAGTTTTCCTTCACTGCTTTGGCAAAAGCCTCTGCGGATTCGAAGCTTTCAAGCCCCAGTGACACTGATGCGCTGGCATTCTCATGCCACTCCTCGAATGCGCGGCGGTAACGGTGCCCGTCAAGCGGCCTATTCCATTTCTCAGCGAAGTTTTCGCCGTTATCCGCCGGGTTGCAAACCAGGCATTCATTCCCCTGGCGTTTGACGTGATCCGGCATCCGCCGGACGATTTCGAGGATGGCGTCCAGCGGCTTTAGCGGCGCCGTCTGAGACTCTTTCGCCACTTCAAGGTAGGCATGGGTAGCGAGTGTGGTGATGACTGCCGAAATCGGGCGATGGTCTGCATTTTTGGTACGGATGGCCCACTCATCTCGATGTCGCTTCAGCAGCTTAATCGTTGCCCGAAGTGGGTCTTGATCGAGGTAGTCTTCATACTGCGGCAGGGGATCCTGAGTGGCAGCATCAAAGGCACGCTGACTTTTTGCGACGGCCAGATGCTCCAACGAAATCGTCTGTTTTGAAGCCACTTGCAGCCAGTTGGAGTAGGGGATCGGGCTGCTCGCCTTCCAGCCAGTTACCCGATCTGGCACTTCCAGCTTACCTTCGCCATTGCCCTGAGAATTCCCATTGATGGCACGCGCCGGTGTGACATCGATGTGGAATCCGGGGTTTTCATCGGCATAGATGATCCGGATGCCCCGGCGTAGCTGCTTGATTTCTTCCTGGACGCGGCTGCCAGCTTTGAAGCGTTCCTCAATGGCATCCAGAACTTCTTGAGCTCCAGCCCCTTGTGCATGAGGGAGCCAAATAATGGCGTCCGCATCGATGGTGTCCAGATCCTCTGGAGCGCCAGAAACGGGTTTGATTGTCGTCTTCAGGCGCATGGAGCCTTGGACAAAAATATGCGCCTCCGCCAGTAGTGGATTGTCGGAGGCGTTGAGGATTTGCTCGAGCTGGGAGTATCGATCGTTGATCTTCTCGTACTGTGCTTCCGACAGTGAGATCTCCCTCGCGGCGCGGAGCAGAAAGTGCTCCCAGCTCCCGCGCTTGGTCTGTTCATTGCTCATGGACATCAACGAACCTCCTGGGCTTGGTGACCCAACTGTAGTGTTGGCGTGAACCTGTTTTGGTTGTCTTTATCTCGATCAAAAATCAGATAGGCGTGTTGGTGTTGTGTGGTGAGCAAGGCACCGAACTCAATTGCCAAAGCAGCGGGAATCGCCGCAAACACATGGATTGTGTCTGCAGTCATGGCTTCAAGCCGGCTCAAGTGTGTTTGTAGAGCGTCGCGAAACGCGTGTATCACGCGACGGTTCTGAACCATCGCATAGCTGGGCACTGGGATGGTCAGCTCTGCGATACGTGCGCCAGGTAATGCATCTTCGACATCGCGAGTGGGAACTTGCGCGGAGATAGACAACACGAGAGCAAGCGGACCGTCACCATCCGCGGGCGGGGTGAATGCAAATTCCGGAGGCTCGGCTGACTGGTCAGGCCAACGTAGTTGGTGCTCGCGATTGAACGAGAAAAGCAGGCGCTTGGAACGATCACCTAAAGACTGCCCTAGCATGATCAGCGCGGGGATATCTGCCACGCCCACTACGGCCAGCGCAGGAACATCACCATAGGATCCTCCGCGGCGCTTTAGCTGCTGCTCTAACTCGTGCTGAATATTGTCTTGAATACTCTGCCAATAGTGGGCATCCCTGCCACGATGGCTCGGGGGCGGAAAAGTGATCTTGATGGGATGATCGAATGCAGTCAGTCCCTCTGAGGACATCGCCACCAACAGATCACGAACGGGTATGTCGTTGTTCGTCGCGAAATGCTGGCTTTGGACAATTACTGGAATCGCTCTTCCACCGTCAGGAGTTGTTGCCGCCAGCCGGACTCGTTCTAGGTAAGCTTGGTGCAGGCCGCTCAGATCGCTTTCCGGATATCCATCAGCATCCCGATCGATTTTGTCATGGCAGCCGGGGCAGAGGAGCATGAGATTGGCTGGGTCGTTCGTAAGCGACGCGGCCTTGCCCTCGTCATGGTCAGACCGACCCCGTGGCCCCTTTGGACTAGCTGGCAGGATGTGGGCTACCTCGCCCCAATTCATGGGCTTACCTGCACGGTAGTCGTACATGAGGTCGGTACCGCACAACTCACAATGGCCTGCAGCCTGAGTCCACACGACACGCTTCGTCACGTCGTCGGTGTTGTAGCGACCGGTGGCAACATTGGCTTTTTCTTGTTTTCCCACGAGGCCTCCTTGAGACATCAGGAACACTGATGCGTAATGGCTCTTTGAAATCAGATAGGGGCGCTAAGTCGGAATTCAAGGCCGGGGAAGCGAAGAGGCTAAAATATATCTTCGACGCCACCCAGCCGTTGGTTGCGAGCTGCTACCGCATGCGCATGAGTCGCCATCTCCAAGATTTCGCTCGGTTCAGCAACTAGTGTCTGGACAGATGCCATGATGACCGAGGAAGTGAGTCCACCCTCTGCCGTAGTGACCTGCAAGCCTCACCGGCGGTATTTGGTCGCTAGCTGCCCCAGGAGGCGCCGGCCCGAAGCCCGGCGCCAACGAGGGAACATGGTTAAACCTCTGTCTGCTCCGCCATCTCCAGAGCGTCGTCGACCTCGATACCCAGATACCTAACAGTGCTCTCCAGCTTCGTATGGCCGAGCAGCAACTGCACTGCTCTTAGGTTCTTCGTTCTGCGATAGATCACCGCGCAGAATTCCAACTATGTGGGCTATCCCAACGGCAACAAGGACGCCACCGCCCTGATCGACGCCCCTCTGCGCGACAACCCGGCGCTCTACCCGTCCAAAGAGATCATGAGCCCCCTCTATCCGCTGGAAACCCTGCCCCTGCGGCTTGAACGCGTGCGTACGCGCAGCTGGACCAAGATCAAGACCGGCACCTGATCGGCCTGGAGTCAAAGCAAAAGAGGTCGATTTCTGCTGGTTGTTGCCGGCAGGAATCGGCCCAGGCTGTGTGAAAACAGCAAAGGGCTTACACCAGAGGTGCATTTGGAATTGAGCCCCGAAGGTGCATGCGACGATATCGACCACAGGCTGTTAGCCGCTGCCAGAGTCTTCTGGGGCTATCTACGGCAGTTTGTGGTGGAGAGCCGCAGGAAAATGGCAGGCCTCAGGCCCCGCAGTGCCTCTATCGCACCGGCAACGCCGAAGATGTTCACCAGCCGTTTGAGGTTGTAGGCCAGCACATGCAGGCTCATTTCCGTGCTGACTCGGGGCAGCGTTCGGGTCAGGAAGTGTGTCGCGCCCATCCAATGTTTGAGCGTGCCAAGCGGGTGCTCCACGGTCTGTCGGCGCACGCTCATCATCTCTGGTTCGCGATCAAGCCGTTGCTGCATGGCTTCCAGGATTGCTTCGTGCCGCCAACGCTTGAGTCGACGGTAACTGCTCGTGGTGCAGCTGCTGCGTATCGGGCAGCTCGGGCAGGCAGAACTCTAGTAAGCATCCAGCTCGAGGCCATCTTCCACCGTCGAGAAGCGCTTGATTGCACGCTGTCCAGCAGGACATTGGTACTCATCATCAGCGGCTATGTAGACGAAGTCCTGCTTACCAAAACGCCCTTCCGCCTTGCTGCTGGAGGTCATCGGCTTGGGCACGAAGGGGGTAATGCCCGCCTGCTCGCACGCCAGGATTTCCACCCCGCTGAAGTAGCCTCGGTCGGCAACGATGCTAAGGCGTTCAGATCCGGTGGCTTCGCGAGCCTGCTCGGCCATCGTGGCGAGCGCTGCACGGTCATGGCCGACGTTGGTGACTTCGTGCGCAACGATCAGGTGATGCCGGGTATCGACCGTCGTCTGCACGTTGTAGCCGACTATGCCGGTGCCCTTCCCGAATTGTCGCGGCGCGCCTCTCACCGGTCGCGTGGAGGTCCCTGGTCGACTGGCTGCTGGCCGAAGTTTATGGCACGGATGGTGCTGGATCTAGTCGGTAGGATAGGCCATGGTGTGGCTATCTGACCTGCTGAAACCCAGCATGTTTCGAGATATGGTGTAAAGAGCCGGGACGTCTCAAAGACCCGCACCTGACGTAATTCGATACACAAGGAGGTGTCGATGAGCTTGCACGAGCAGCAGGCGCGTTTTAGGCGATTGCTCTCCGAGCATGCAGCTTGGCGTCTGCTACGCGCTGAGAATGCGTCCATCGTTCTTGCCTTCATCAATGATCTATTCGCTCAAGACAGCGAAGTGCCGTTTGGGAAAGCACGTGTCGCGCTGGAGGCCGAGCTGCTGATCTGGCAGGAGGTCTATGGCCTGCACGATAACGCGGGCACCTATCTGCGCCAATGGATCCAGGCGGGCTGGTTGCGTGAGCTTGATGACAAGCTCACGCGAACCGATGCCTTCGAGTTAGCACTGCGCTTTGCCCAGAGCCTGGATCAGCGAGACAGTAACGCCACGGCCTCGCACCTGCGCATTGTGCAAGACGCCGTACGAGACTTGGCTGTCGCCCTGAGCCCAAACCCTGAAGAGCGAATCACTCTGCTGACTGCCCGCCGGCAGGAACTTGATCTGGAGATTGAGCGCTTGCAGATGGGCGAGGTGCCAGAGCTGAGCGCGCCGGAGCAGCGAGAGCGCATCCGGGGACTGTATCAGTTGACGTCAGTGCTCACGGGCGACTTTCGCCGGCTGGAGGACGAAATTCGCCAACTCGATCAGCGCATGCGGATCCGCATGATCGAGTCGGAGTCTGGGCGCGGTGAAGTGGTGAAGGCGCTGATAGAGCATGAAGGTGAACTGCTCCAGACCGATGCCGGACAGGCCTTCGACGGCTTCTATCAGTTGCTCTGTGATCAGAATCGAATCACTGAGTTCCGTGAGCAAATCCGGTCGATCTTGGCACGTCCGGCATCCCAGTATCTGAAGTCAGACGAACTGCGTTACCTATCCCATCTGGTCCGCGAGTTGGGCAAGGAAAGTGAGCGGGTATTCCAGGTTCGGCGCCGGACCGAGGAGAGCCTGCGGGCTTTTGTAGAAAGCGGCGTTCAGCAAGAGCGTCGTGCGGTCGAACGACTGCTTCGCCAACTGGAGCGGCTGGCGGTGAATTTCAAGGACCAGGAGTTGAGCCTGCGCGAGCCGGTGGTTGTGGACGTCCCCACGGGCAGTCTGCGCGTGCGTTCTCCGTCCAGTATTCACCTACGACTACCTGAAGAACGCCTGGATACCCGGCAGGTGGCCGCAAATACCAATAGTCACGTCGCCAGTCTCGGCATGCTGGATCACCTCAACACGGTCAAGGTGCTGGAAGTAGCCCAGGATGTGAAGCAGTTGCTCACTGAGCACGGCCCGATGACGGTGGCGAGCATCGTTAGTCACCGCCCCATCACCGGAGGATTGGAAGAACTGGTGGCGCACGTGCGGATCGCCAAAGCAGTCAGCGCTGTGGTGTTGGAACACCCAGAAAGTCTGGTGGTAGTGGATCGGACCGGCAATTGGATTCGGGCCAATATTCCCTCTTTGCTGATGTCCGCCGAGCAGTTTCCAACGGATTTGGAGGAACTCGCCTTATGAACGAAGAAGAGCAGCATTCCCAACAGGCCCCTGCCCTGTTCGACCAGTATCGAACGAATCGGCCTGAAACGCCGTCAATCAGCGGCGAGGTGGAGACGTTTGAGGATGCTCCCGTTGAGCGGCCCGTCGTTGGGGGGGCTGAAGTCGGCATGCCACTGGAAGCCCGGCGCGCTCTGGTGCTGTTACTTCGCCAAGGGGTGGTGATGGCCGAAAGCAAACGTCTGGCGTTCGAAGCGCTGTGCCGGCACGAGGTCCTCATCGCAGAGCACTTGGGCAACATGTTCATGCGCATGTTGCTGGACATGAAGGCCGGTATCGCCATCCTGCTCCAGCAGGAGGTGGCAGAGCAGGACGAGGAGACTGACGAAGCGTCACGCTTGATCAACAAACGCACGCTCAGCCTCTATGACACGCTGCTGTTGCTGGTGCTGCGTAAGTACTACCAGGAGCGAGAAACAGCGGGCGAACAGAAGATCATCATTGATATCGAGCGGATCGAGGCATTGATGACGCCCTTTTTGCCGCTGACCTACAGCTCCCGCTCCGAGCGGAGGACGCTCAACGGATCGCTTGCCTTGTTGAAAGATAAGCGTCTCATCAGTGCGGTTCGTGGGGATGACGAGCGGTTTGAGATCACCTCTGTGATCCGCTATGTCGTCAATGCCGATTTTCTTGAACGTCTGTTGAAAGAGTACGAACGCCTAGCCGGTAATGCGGGCGTCAAAACGGGCGACGAGGTGCAGGATGCTTGAGGCTAGCGAGGTAAGTCTGAGTGAGTTGTTCAGCACCGGTCAGATCCGTCTAGCCGAGCTGTCGGTATACAACTGGGGCTCCTTCCATGGCCTGCACTCCGCGAAGATAGACCCCGAGGGCACCCTCATTACCGGTGACAACGGTGCCGGTAAGTCGACACTCATTGATGGGTTGATGGCGCTGTTGCTGCCCTCCAGCAAGGCGTCGTTCAACATCGCGGCTGCTCAAGGGGACCGTACGGATCGTACCTTGATGTCCTATGTGCGAGGAAACTATGGCAAGGCCCATGATGGCAGCGAGACGGCTACGCTGCTGAAACGCTCAGGGGCGACCGCAACGGGGCTTCGGGCACTGTACCAAGCGGACGATGGTTCGAAGATCACCTTGGCGGCCCTTTTCTGGATTACCCAGGCCAGCAACTCGCTCAACGACCTCAAACGCCTTTTTGTGGTGGGTAAGCGCGATGTGGGCTTGGATGAGCTGTTGCATCTCTTCGGTGAGGGCAATGCCCGTGTGCTGAAACAGCACCTCAAAGAGGACCCGCTGGTCGAGGCATTCGATTCGTTTACCGAGTATCAAGAGACCTATGTGCGACTCCTGTGCATGGAGAACCGTAACGCTCCAGCCCTGCTCTCCCGGGCGCTGGGTTTGAAGAAGATTGATGACCTCACCAGCTTGATTCGAGATCTGGTCCTGGAGCCCAGTCAGGTCAAGGAGCATGCCCGGCTTGCGGTCAGTGAATTCGATGACTTGGTCAGCGTCCATAGCGAACTCGATGATGCTCGGCGACAGCGGGATGCCCTGATTGAGTTGCCAGAGACCAGCCAAGCGCTAAATCAGGCCAGGGAGGAGATGCGGCGGATCTCAGTTGAGCTAGCCGGCCTGCCGGTCTACTTTGGCGAACAGTGCTCTCGACTGTGGCAAATGCGCCTGAAGAAATATGAGGCGGAACTGCTTCAGTTGGCAGAGGAAATGACCCGCCTTGGCGCTTTGGAGGAGCAAGCAACGGAACGGGTACAGGCATTGTTCCATGCCTACCAGTCGCAAGGTGGTGAGCGACTGGAGGGGCTGCGGAAGGACTTGAAAGCGGCAACGCAGGTGCATCACGACAGCGTGCGCGATGCGCGCCTGTATCAGATGGATGTACGAGACCTTAGTCTGCCCGACACGCTGTCGCTCGACGTATTCAAGCAAAATCAGGTGAGAGCGCAAACGGAACTGGCGGATATGCCGGCGTTACGTCAAGCGCGCCAGGATCAGTTCGCTTCGTCGGCAGCGAACCTCTCCCGTGAGCAAACACAGCTCAAGGAGCTGGTAGGTGAAATCGAAGACATGGAGTCGCGACCGGACTCCAACATTGAACCTTCCTATCAGAAGCTCCGCGACCAACTGGTAGAGAGCTTGTCGCTAGATCCTGCGGAGGTTGTTTTCGTTGGCGAGCTGATCGATGTCCTGGAGGCGCATCGACCTTGGCAAGGCGCCATTGAACGGGCGCTGGGAGGGCATCGCACCACACTGCTGGTGCCTGATGAGCGATATCGCCTGGTGACCAAGTGGCTGAACACTCGCCACACGGGTCTCCATGTCAGGGTGCAGGTTGTTCGACTGAACCAGCATCCGCAGGTTGCTGAGTTCCTACAGGATGGCTTTCTAAAAATGTTGGATTGGAAGCCGCACCCCTATCGTGATTGGCTGAAAAAGCACCTCTCACGCTTCGACCTGCACTGTGTGGAATCGACTGAAATACTGGACCAGACCGACTTCTCGATGACCATCCAGGGCCTGGTGCACCTGGATAAAGGGCGATTTGAGAAGAAGGACCAGCAGCGCATTGATAACCCACGTTTCTGGTGTTTGGGATTCAGTAACAAGGGGCGTCTAGCGGCGTTAAGGAAGGATCGTGTCGAGTTGGAGGCAGAGGTCAAGAAGTTGGCCCAGCTTACAGCAGATGCGCGCATGGCCATGGATGACCTCGAGAAGCACACTCGGGTGTGGGAGCGCATCGCCCAGCTCACCTGGGCGGCAATTGATGTCCAGTCAGCGCAAGATCGGATGCAGTCGCTGAGGGCGGATCTAGAGGCGCTTGAACGGCCTGATAGTGAATTGGGAGTGGCGAAGGCTCGGTGGGAGCAGGCAGGTGCTGAGCTGAAGGAAGTACAAGGCAAGAAAGAACTGGTCAGCAAAAAAGTCGGGGGGCTGGAGAGCGACAAGCTCAAGGCGAACCAACAACTGGAGCTGGCGTTAGATGCCGCCCGGACCGGTTTGGTGGATGAGGTCAGGGAGTTGCTTTCTAAGCGTGTGGGACAGCTAGACCTTGACGATTTGGAGATGGTTTCAGAACTCGAAAATCGCCATCGATCAGCGCTGGAAGAGGCCCGTAAGGGGGCCCACAACCGAGAGTTTCGAGCATCGAACAAGGCTAGCGGGATTGTCTCCGAGTTCAAAACAAAATGGCCGCTCATCGCCAATGATTGGCTCGCCGGCGTGGATGCCCTAGAAGAGTACGTCGATCACCTGGCCCATTTGGAGCAGGAAGGATTGCCAGACCTGGTCGAGCGTTTCCGAGAGCGCTTGAACCGCAACGCAACACAGTCGCTTGCTCGAATCAGCCAAACCATCCAGGCCGAACGTGAGGACATCCAGGACCGAATCGAAACGATCAACGATGTTCTGGAACGCACGGAGTTTCGGCAGGGAACCTACCTTCGTCTGGGAAGTCGGCCAGAAATCTTCGAACACGTGAAAGCATTCAATGCACAGTTGATGCGCGTGCTGGCGCGAGCTGGAAGTGACGATCATGAGGCTCGCTTTGTCGAGCTGAAGGAGCTGATCGAGAAACTGGAGAAAGCCACCAATCCTGCAACCTCGGGCAATCTAGAGAGTCTGCGACTGTTGGACTCGCGCTACCAGCTGTCCTTCTTCGCCGAGGAAGTAGAGAAAGGCAGCAAAAAGGTACGCGATGTGCTGGAGTCTTCCAGCGGTAAGTCAGGCGGGGAAAAGGAGTCGTTTGCCGGCACGATAGTAGCCGCCAGCTTGGCTTACGTGCTGACGCCCGACGGCAGCGACCGTCCGCTCTACTGCACCGTGTTCCTGGATGAGGCGTTCTCCAATACCGCCGAGGCGGTGAGTCGCCGGGTGCTCAAAGTCTTCCGGGAATTGAAGATCCACGTGAACCTGATCACTCCATACAAGAACCTCAACCTTGCACGTGAATCGGCGCGCTCGCTGTTGATCGCAGAGCGTGACCAGGACAAGCATGAGAGTCGGCTCTGTGAGGTCACCTGGGAGGAAATTGACGAGCAGTTGGCGCGTCATGAACAGCAGGGGCTGCAAAAGGCAGCCAGTTCACTGGGGATCGAAGTGGAGCCAGATCTGTGAGGGATTGGGGACGGCTTCCAGATGACGTTGTTGAGGAGCTGCGCCGACTGGAGTGGGACCATACAGGCCGGCTGCGGGAGCGACTCTTGGGTACGCGTCCTTTCCCTATTCCTTGCTTGCTGAAGCCGCCAACCGGTAGCCAGGCGCTTGAGGATCTTGACCATTTCCATGGCTATATCGCGGCCTGGCGGAAATGGCCGTGGCCACATCAAGTGGCATGGGTGACGAAGCGATTTCGGCAACTGGGTGAATGCGAAGTTCCGATAAGGTTGGAGATCGAATCAACGCAAGCCCTCATCGCTGCGCTGGGGGCTGAGGCTGTTGAACGAAGCAGAGGCTGGGCGGAGCGAATGGAGCCGTTGCTCTCGTTGGATAAAGCTTTGTTCACTACCCTTATCAAGCAGCTTGGAGAGCTGGAGAAGCTCTCCATGACTGACATACATTTGCTGGCGTGCCTGCTGCCGCAACTCCAGTGTGGAATGGGCCAGCGTCGATACTTGCGGGCCCTGCCACTACAGAAGGTGGATACAAAGTTCGTGGAGTTGAACCAGAGCCTAATTGCCGCTCTGTTGGATTCGATGCACGACCAAGAGGTTTCCGCTCATGGCGGGTTAGAGGCTTGGTTAGGCTGCCGCGCCACACCATCCAACTGGCTTCACGTGAAACCACTTTGCCCTGACGTGAAAGGTCGCCTTGCTGGGCTTGATCTCGTTCGGCTGTCCTTTGAGCAACTGATGACCTATCCGTTACCCGCTCGGAGTGTGCTGGTGATCGAGAACCTCCAGGCTGGCTACGGACTTCCCGAGCTACCAGGCACCATTGCAGTGTTCGGAGGAGGCGCAAATACCGCCTGGCTACAAGCCGAGTGGCTGAAGGACAGAAGGGTAGGTTACTGGGGGGATCTCGATACATGGGGGCTGAAATTCCTCGCCGATGCACGGTTGAGGCAGCCCCATGTTGAGGCTGTGATGATGGATCGCGACACGCTGATCGCCCATGTTGAGCGCGGGGTGTGCGAAGAGCGACCAGCCGAGCTACCGGACTATGGCTTGACTCTTACTGAGCGCTCTCTTTTTGAGGAGCTGCGCTCTGGTCGACACGGAGTTGGTCGACTAGAACAGGAGCGGTTGTCTCAAGACTACGTAGAGCAGCAACTTGACGTCTGGCTTCATGCCATCGCTACGATATAGATGCACTTAGCCATTCACTCAATCCCCCAACCGGGGTTGTGAGCGTCAGATTCCACTGCGGGTAGTCCAAAGCGTAGGCCGGGAATGTCTATCGTACCGGGGGTAGTCCAGTAGTGGTCAGGCTATGTTCTGGAGGCTTGGGGAGTCAGGTAATGGTGACAAGGCGAAGGATGCGGTCGACCGGGCGGTACTCCAGGGCCACAACTACACGTTCCGGGTGGCCGCCAACTCGCGGGAACTCAAGCAGGATGTTGAATTTGCTGAGCTGGTGGGTCGGTTGGCTCACCCACTCGAGGTTGTACAGGTAGTTCGTCCGCAGCTTGCCTCGGATTGCGGTCTCAAGCTCGGCCTTGGTCAGTTCTGCCAGGCCGGCCTTTTGCAGTTTTCCTAACTTCGTGATCTGAAGGTACTTTTCGAACTTGGCATCCTCAATGAGAACCGTGAACTCTGCCAGCGGTGCTACAGCAGGCGACATGGCCCTGACCGCGATCTCCAGGTCGTCGTCGATGAGATCGAGCAGCAGGCGTTCAGGCTTGTATGAGAGGAATGTGCCGAAGTAGATCGACTGAATGCTCCTGAGTCGGAAACCCTGTGTCACGTAGTCATGCTGGTGGAGGTTGAAATCCTGCGTGTTCGGTCGATCATCTTCGTGCCCCATGATGACTGTGCCGCCATGCTTGATCACATAATTCATCAGGTTCAGCGAGGTGAAGGTTTTGGCTGCGCTTGAGTAAGTGCACGGCAAGTAGCCTACGTAGGCAGGAAGCTGCTGGAGTTTGGAGTCGACGGCAGCAATAGCACCTGCGGACAGATTGTTCACGTACAGGACGAAGCACGTATCGGGCAGATGAAAACTCGGTTTTGTGCTGACCACTGCGGGATCCAGCAGCTTGCGCGCAAGCTGATCGCTCGAGCCGAAAAGTTCTCCACCCAGGATGCTGTGTGTCGTTTGGGCATCCAGCGCGCTAAATAGCGTTTCGGCGCACTCCACTCCAGGCGCGAAGCTCCGGGCACAAAGATCCGTATCGAAAAGGAACGCCGCCTCGTGCTTTGTTGGTTGCGGGGTCAGGGCTGTCCTGAGCAAGGCGTAGTCGATCCCCTTGGCTTTAAGGATGCCGACGCACTCACCATGAAGATTCTGTATTTCAGCAAAGGTACGTGCATCGCTGAGGGAAAAGCACTCACGCATTACAGGGAGCAGAAAGTTGCCGCGAGCGTTCAGGGTATGAATTGAGGGCATATCGTAGTACCTACAGTGCGAGTGCGTAAGCATACGCTTTCAGGCATCCCATTCCGGAAGCTTGCTCCCGTTACGAACAGGCAGCTATTGGCCGACTTCTGCCTGACGCGACAGGCTCAAAGTGGCCACAAGCGGTCACCCTCACAATCTGTGTTCCGACATGATGGGGCATGCCGGAAATGTCGGTTCGAGCATCAGAACGTAGCGCCGCGCGCGAGTGATTCCAACGCGAAGAATTTTCCGACTGCGATCATAGGGCGCTTCATCCCCACGCCAGACAAAGGAGGAGCGAAACACGTTCGCTCCCAGCCTAATGCTTTCCCGAACAAGGATCACGGCATCGAACTGCTTCCCCTTGGATTTGTGGATTGTCATGACGTGTATGCCTTGGGTGTCGTTTCCGTCAGCGAGCAGTTGATCCTGAACCAGTGCGTTATCAAGCCCCTGACGCGCGCTGGTATATGCACCTGTTGTCATCCACATTTCCGACAAATTCGCGCTGATCCGCTTGCCACGATTGAAAGCAATCAGATAGTCGAGGGCCTCCGCGACCTGCTTGAACTCAGTTACACCGGTCCGATAGAGCAGCGTTTTGATCTGAATCCAATCCCTGCCAGGGTCCCCGGTAAGCACCAGATCCGCAGCGCCATTAATGAGTGCTTCAGCACTTCTCGCTAATTTGGTCTTCGGGGGCTTACCAGCAGCGATACTGGCACTCCATGTCAGATAGGTTGCTGCATCCTTGATCGCTGTCGCGCTACCGGACGCACGCCTTATCGAGGCAAGTAATTCAAGACAGGTTGCGATATCAGCTGCACGTCGTTCTGGAAGCTTGGGTTCCAGTAGGAATGCTGCCAATCGAGCCGAAAGCAGAACTCCGGCCTCGTCGAACAACACCTTATGAGGAATAGGCTTCGCCCCACCGTTCAAAGCGGCAGAGATTTTGGCGACACCGCGGCCAGTGGTTGCAAGGATCGCGATGTTTTCCAATTCCAGACCGTTAGCTTTAGCACTAACGAAAAATCGACCAAGCGCCATACGCATCCACTGGACCGGCTCCTGTCTGGAGTCATACAAAATGCGACCAACTCCGGCATATGGGGCTCTTCTCGGTGTTTTCTCCAAGATGTCATTGCCGAAAACAGCGATTTCAGTGCCTGGGCTGCGGTTATTGTCGGAGCCCAGGTCTACAAAAACGGGATCTAAGGCATCTTTGATATGCTCGATTCGCTCCGGACCAACGCCCTCCAGGTGGTCAAAAATCTGCTGATCAAGATCAGCCAAGCAGATGATCTGGCAGAGGCCTGCCAGCTTCTCAATACAGCTCCAAGCCGCATCCCCAGTATCTTGGGCTTCATCAACAATGACTACAGGATGAGTGTCTGCGACCAGCTCCCGGAGCATCTGACACCTTCCCAGTAGCTCACTGGATTTAGGAGCAAACAGGTCGAAACAGATTTGGCCCTCTTCCGCGAAAAGTCGCTCCCTCTCGACCTGCCACTCGAGCCACTTGGCTGTTGCCTTCTCACCCTTCTCCGTCGAAGCCGCTGCCCTCTTCGGAGCTGTACTGCCGGCCACCGATGCTGGCGTAGGCGCGGACATAGCCATCTTCCTCGTAGTCCGGGCAGGAGATGATCAACTCGTTGCCGTTACCGTCGTCCACCAGATGTTCACTGACGCCCATACCCCAGCCGGGCGTCCATTCATAGGTGCCGGCCTGGGCGCTGGTGCAGGTAAGCAGGCTGCAGAGCAGCAGCATTTTGGTTTTGTGCATGATGATTTTCCCTGTCATGTAGTTCTGGTCCGTGGCTAGCGAAAGAACTGTGCCAGCCGCTCTCGCATGATTTCCGCGCGGCTGGCCGGGCGTGACTCCAACTCGGTATGCTGGCAGTGGGGGCAGCGGCAGAACCAATCGACATTCAGTCGGAGGACGTCGCTGGCTGGAATGCTGGTGCGCTGCCAGCCGCAGTTTGGGCATATGGTGGTGTGCGGCGGGGGTGGTATTGGCATGTATGGTCTCTCCGTTGTGCTTGAAGAGACTGTGCCTGCGTAGCGCGACAGATTGTGTCGCGATACTGCGATACGGTGATGCTCTGTTGGGGGCGGAGCTCATTCAAGGAGTGAGCCATTGAAGCAACGTCAGCGCTAGGGGCTGCCCAACAGCCCGATCTGGGGCTGTATGACCATCGTGCCCTAAGCTGGCTTGACCGCGCTGAGCAGGCGGCCGAGATCGACTAACTCCAGCGGCTGTCTGAGCAAGAGATCATCAAGGCTTTTCTTGAAGGCTCTGCTCTCTGCGCGAGGGTAAGCGCATCGATGCGTTGGTCTGGCAGGGTTCTTCCGGCAGCATTCGAGTGCATTTGGATACCCCGTACGTGTTCCAGAACTTCTGGGATCATCAGAGCACTAAGATCGACGAAAGCACTTGGAAATTCCGCTTCGCCAGTTGCACGCGTGCTGCCCAACTGGCTTTGACGGGCGGTAACACGGCAGCGTTGCTCGGTGTGTTTTTCAACCGCCCCATAGTCGCTTGGCTAACCCTAACCAGTTGTCAATTCCCGTTATTTTAGCGCTGATGGTTTCGCTATAAGGCTCTTGGACCAGCAAGGCTTTTTGAGCTGCGATCTTGAGTGCGCGACGCAGGTTTTCACATTCCTGCTCCAGTTTTTTCTGCACTGATGTATCAAGTATCTGTTTCGATAGAGGAAATGCTTTGTCTATCCGGTCAAAGAGCTCAGTGCCTCCTATCTCCAGAGCATCGAGCTTGAACGCATTGAACTCGTCCTGGCGTTTTTCCAGCTCCGCGATGTCGGCCTCGATGGCCTTTTTGTAGGAATCGAACACTGCATTGATTTTGCGATTCACCTTATCAACCACGTCCACCTTGTGGTTGATCGAACGCAGGAACTGATCGAGGCTGATGCCGCTGCTGGGGTAAGTCCTGCGGCGGGTGGAGGAGTAGGCGCTTATGCCTGCATAGTCGATACCCGCAAATTCCAGATCCAAGGCCACCTGATTGATGATCTGCCGGATATCTTCTTCAGATTTCACATCAGCCTTGTTCAACACGATGTAGAGCGACTCATCGCGAAATGGTGAGGACTGAATGAATTCGATATCGGATTGATCGATGGTACCTGCCGGGTCGAGACCGATGACCCAGATCATCGCTGAGGCCTGGTTGATCAGTGACGCAGCGGTAACACGATCCGAGGCTTGCGCTCCTAACGAGTTGCCCGGGTTGTAGCCCGGCGTGTCGATGATGCACAGATTGCCGAACAGGTCCGGATCCATCGGCACCTTGACGCTGATGAACGGTAGAATGCGCCGCAGATCGAAGCCGAAGGCCTGGACGTACTCGTGGCTCATGGAGGCATACAGCGACGGTTCCAGATCTAGGGCGCCGCCATTGTAGGAATAGCCCTTTATCTGGGTTTCCTCGGAACACACCACGTAGCTGGGTATCACAGTTACCGGGTTGATCCCCGTCGCCAGCTCGACACTCGGGTCTTTGATGAAGCTGTTGACGAAGGCCGATTTTCCACTGCTGAAGCCACCGGCAATGCTGAGGATGGTCTTGCCGGCGATGCTCGGGAAATTGTTGAGCATGTGCATCTCGGCAAGAATCGCCTGCATCTTGAGTACCGCTTGGGCTTCATCGGCCAATGATGACTCGCGGTTGGCAAAGTCCATGTAGTCATTGTTGATCAGCTCGGCGAAGCGCTCCAGTCCGGGATTGCTGGGTGGTTGCTGGGCCAGCACTCTACTTACCAGAGAAAACTTTTCGATAAGGGACAGGTGCTGTTTGTTAATGTCGGCGTAGTTGTTCTCCAGATGCTGGTGTGAGGCCTTGAGCTGCTCGGTCATGCTTTCCAGCAGGCAGACGCTCTGCTCCTTGGATAACAGCTGGTTGCGGTTATCCTCCAGAAATGCTTCGAGTTCAGTTATCTGTGCCAGCGCCTGGCTCTTGCGTTCTTCCAGTATCGCAGTGTTGGCCTGTTCCACCTGCAACTGCGAGGCGAGCTCCTGGCTGCGCACCTCCAGCGTTTGGATCTGCGTGGCCTGATCGGTGCATTGCTCGGTCAGTTGGCGCTTGTAGAGGCGCAGCGCGTCAAGCTGTTGCCGTACTTCGGTCAGAGTCTGCTGAAGCTCGTCTATGAACTGTGCTTTTTCGCTGAGCTGCGTTTGCTGATCTGTCAGCTGTTGCTCAAGCTCAGCGATGCGGGTGAGGGCTTGGGATTCGCGCAGTCTCGCATCGTGGAACTGGGTATTGGCTTGGGCCAGTGCTTGCAAAGCCTCGTGCAGCTTACTCTTTTCCAGGTCAAGCGCTTTGGCTGTGGAAGCCAGCCTGACGCTTTCAGCTTGCAACTGCTCGGCAAGCGAGTTACTGCGTGACTGCAGCTGCGCAATTTCGTCTTGCTGCAGCGCACGCTGGGCACTGACCTGCTGATTGGCGGCGTACAGCTCGTCCATTTGTTGCTGGGCGTCGTTTAGATAGCCCAGCAGGTCTGCGGCCAGCTTCTTGCGTTTGAACTGCCAGAAACGGGAGAGCGCCTTGAGCGTCGGCAATGCCTGTTCATCGAGGCGTGGTGGCGTGGTCACAGGTTAATTCCTTCGGCCTTGCGTGCCAGGCGCTCGAGTCTGTCGATGGTTTGCTCGGCGTTGTCGACTTGCTCCTTGAGCTGATTGATCCGGCGCTGGATTTCGTCGACGAAGGCGTCGGAAATGGTGGGCGGTGTGTTTGTCTCCACTTCCTTGATGAATGCGCTGATCTTGCTCTTGATCTTGGTGCCCAACGAACCGATGAAGTCGTCTGCGTCGTCCTTGAATTGTTCGGCTTCGTAGCCTTTCAGCGTACCCCGGCTTTTCAGGTTGTCGGGCAATGGGATGTTCAGCGCAAAGTCAGGCTCTGGAAGAGCGTTAATGGTCGATGTGATCGCCTGCCTGATCATTTGTGCATTGGTGTCCTTCTGGAGTACCTCGCGGATTTTGGGCGTAAGAATTTTCCCAAGTTCCTGATCCAGCCAGCGATGGGAGTTCTCAACTTTGATATCCAGCTCATCCTGAACTTCGTTCATGAAAGCGTTGATGTTGCCGACCACCTGGCTACTGATGACTTTGGTGCGAACGACCGTTCTTTCCTCGCTTCCTCCTCCCCAGATTTTTCGTGCAAGCCAGTTACCAAATCCTGATTTTTGGACGGTGATGGTTTCGCTATAGGAGTGTTGCGCCTGCTCGATGCCGGTTTCGGTTTCGTGCAGCAGCTCGGCGGCCTTCTTTCGCATGTTGTCGCGCAACTTGTGCCGGTAATCCGCAATGGCGTACTTGAAGCTGACATCCAGCTCCAGCGATAGCTCCAGTCTTTTCGATTCCAGCAAGGTCATCTGCTCATCCAATTGCTGGGTATCGGCATTGCGGATTTGCATAACCTGGTTGCGCGCCAGGTTGATGATCAGGGCCTTGAACGCTTCCAGGTTTTTCTGCTTGCGCTCCAGCATGCTGGTGATCGTCTTGCTAGTAATCTCGGCTTTTTTCTCGCGAACCTTGGCCAGGACTCTCTTGATCTCCTCGATGTTCGCCAGGTTGTCCAGGCTGCGCAACGACAGTTCGCGGTTATCGCGGGTGAAGTAATCCGGATAGTCGGTGCTAAGGTTTTCCCACGTCACTCGTTCGTTGGAGTCCCAGCGCTCGGGCAGATCGAAACGTCGGTTGAGGCTGTGGCACAAACCGGAACTGTGCAGCAGGTTGCGGTGCACTGAGGCGATCAGGTTGTCGAATACCGCACCGACTTCCGGGCTGCTCAGCTTGAGGTTGGTCAGAGCGCTTTGCGCACGGATCGACAATTGCTGGCGAATGGCGTCAACCGCATCGCTCAGGCGTGTGCGCTTTTCGCTGCCGTACAACTGCGTGTCAATCTGGCTGGCGACGAGCACCAGCTCCTGAACACCTTCCTTCTGTGTGATGCGGCCCATGACTTCGAGGTCCTGCTCATTGAGGAACTGGCCGGCCGGACTGACGATGAATACCACATCGCAGATCTTAAGCAGCTCGACCGTACGCTCTTCGCGCGACTGCACCGGGTCGTTCATCCCGGGAGTGTCGATGATGCAGATATCTCGCAGCGCTTCGAGTGGCATCGCCACATGTACGGTCTTGGTGAACGGCATGAACCGCCCATTAGCACCGACGTAGTCATGCAAGCGCTCGGCCAGATCCTGGGGAGTGCTGGCCTGGATTTCGCTGTGTGCTTTCAGGGTGGACGCGTCGAGGCCAGATTTCTCCATGCGTTGGAACTGATCGTGTGCCGCGAACAGCCCCTCCTCGCGTTGCAGCTCACTGAGTGCCCGCTTTTCGGCCATGAGCGTGAGTTGCTGCATGTCTATCGGCGCGCCACTGGTCTGGCTGCCACGACGCTTGACCAGTTCGTCCAGGCATTCGAGCTTGCGCGCAGCCAGCCTTGTTTCGAACTGGCTGGCCTTGAACCGGATCGAATTGATGTCGTCGGGACCGTAGAACTCCACCTTGGCCTGGAACACTTCTCCCCAGGTAATGGTGGTGAGCGCGGCGGTCATGGGGGTAGCGGCCTTGGGCAGGATCGGCTCGCCATCGAAGACCAGCGCATTGAGCAAGGACGATTTGCCGGCCTTGACTCTACCGACGATGCCGATGTTCATCAGTCGGTTTTCATTCTGAAGGTCCTGACAGGCCTGGGCGAGCTGGTGCGGCTCGTCGATGCCGTTCATCCGCCTGAACTGGGCGATTTCCTGGGCGAGCAGGTCCTGGTTGCTGTTTGCCAGATCGTGCAGGCCCTCGCTGAAGGCAACGAGTCTCTGATAGTTCATGACGCCGTTGGCCCTAGCGGTACAGGTGTTCGTTGGCAGCGGCTTTCAGTGCGCTGGCGAGGTGTTCCAAATTGGCGGTCTTTTCACCAATTTCTGCTTCACGCTCGAGCTTTTCCTGGGTGATCGAGTCGATCACCTGTTTTTGCCGGGTGATCTGTTCTTCAAAGCCGTCGCCGATTTTCTTCAGCATGGCATTGAGCTGTTCGTCGATGATCGCCGGTATCTTTCCACGCAGTTCTGCCTTGATGTTGGGGAAAACCTCGGCGGTCAGCTTCTGGCGAAGTTTCTCGCGCTCGTTGCCGGGGCTGTTGAACATCCTGATGATCTCGGGAAGGAAGATTATGGCCAGTTCCACTAGTGGGTTGACCACGCTGGTGGTAACCGCAAGCACCGTCGACAGGCTGCGATAGAGTGCGACGTTTCCATCCTTGTCAGTCTTTTCGCTGGCGTGGTTGCTCAAGCGCGCCGACCAATCGCTGAGCATTTCAGTGGTGCGCTCCAGCGACAGCTTGACCTTTCCGGCCAGCTCGTAGTTCCAGTTGCCACCGATATCCAGCACAGCCATCTGGCTACTGGCGGAGCCGAGGTTGCCGGCAATCCGGTCGACCATGCTGGTGGATATGTCTTGGACTTCAGACTTGATGGTGTTGGCGAGGCTGCCACGGATGATTTCGGAGAGGGCGTTGGAGAGCGCACTTGGGTTTTTCCCGTTGCCGAGGGCAGCCAGCTCTTCCACCGATTCATTGAGCGCGTTGTCCAAGCTGCGCAGGGTGCGATCAAGCATTTTCCCCGAATAGCGCTCCTTCAGATCCGACTCGACATCCTTGCGTTGTTCCAGCAGTTGGGCCAGGGCCTGTTCGAGCGCGCGTGTGGCCTGCTCGCTTTCGGTCTTGTCCTTTTTCAGCACGCTCAGTGCCAGGTTGATCTGCGCCAGTAGGTCGAAACTCTGATCCTTGAGGATGTCGATAAACAGGCGCGAGAAGAGGGCATCGGGCTGCAAGGTAGCCAGAGCACGGCTCAGTTCTTCACCGCCACGGTTGCCGAGGGTGATGCTGCGGCACTGGTTGCCGAAATACACGCCCAACTGGTCGTCGACATACGCTTGGACTTCTTCCACCTGATCGGGGGCGCGCAGGTTGCACTTGCTCAGCATGAAGGTAAAGTCAGTGTTGTAGGTTTTCAGTTCGTCGAGCTTGCGCAACATCGATTGGGTGATGTTGCCATCCTCGACGCTGGTCAGGACAACGAAGTGCACGCCACGAGGTAGGTAGTAGGCAATTGCCTTGTTGTGGTTTTCCAACGACGAACCGAACCCAGGCATGTCGACCAGAACCAGCGGTGCAAGGGCTTTCAATGCTTCGCTGTTGAGGTACAGACGCAGGTGGGAAAACTCGCTGGAACGCCGGTTGATCGTACCCAGGGCGTCGATAGGCAGGCGTTCTTGTTCTCCGTCCGGCTTTATTGCCAGCAGATAGGGTTCGGAGGAATAGCGCAGCTCGGTCGCCAGCTCGGTTTCCGGAGCGATGCCCACGGGCAGGATGTCCTTGCCCATCAATGCATTCAACAGCGAGCTCTTGCCGGCGCTGAAGGCCCCGACCACTGGTACCACCAACTCGGTTTCCATCACTTTTTCAAGCAATGTTTGATCGTATGAGAATGGTTGCCCGTTAAGCAGGCTCGCCATTTTTCTCAAATAAGTGGCGAACTCTTTTTGACTTTCAAGCATGCTAGTAATCCTTTAATAGAAATAGCTCTTATACGAGCTGAGAAGTAGATCTGTAGCTTCAGGGAAGCTCTATCTCTGTATATAAGGCCTCCAATGCGGCCGCTTTTTCTCTGATTACCTGTACCCAGTTCTTCGGCTCCAACACCTTCACATTCTCCCCCAGCCCAAACACCCACCACAGCGTTTCACGATCATCTGGTACTACTGCGCACAGCCGTTGCCAGTCGCTATCGGGTAGCGGCTTCAGACTTTGCTTACTGCTCAATGGCGTCTCGCCGAGCAGCCAGGCGATCGGCGGTGATACGTCGGCAACCAGCTCCACCTGCTCAATGGGCGTATCTGTGTTGAGATCCTGGCGAATGTAGCGCTCGATCTCGAAGTCGTCACGGACTTGGGCTGGGGCTTCCAGGCACTCGGCCTGGTGAATGCGGTGCAGGGCGAATTGGCGAAGGTCGTCGTATCCCTCGACGCTGCCGATTAGGTAGCTGATGGCGTGGCGGGAAACTAAGCCAGCGGGGTGAATCAGCAGTTGCTTCAGTTCGCTCTTGCTACGACTTAGGTAGCTGATCTGCAACTGTTTACGCTCCAGCAGGGCAGTGGAAGTTTGATCCCAGACGCATGGGGCGATCTGCGCGGGTTGCAGGGACTTGCCGTTGGGGATCGCCCGAACTTTGTGCGCCCAGCGCGCCAGACCATTGTTTTCCAAATTGTCTATGTAGTCGCGGGCCATGCGGAATTGGGGGCCGAGTTGATCCAGCACACTCTGAGGGAGCAGTGTCTGCAGGTGGCTTTCCGCGAGGTAGAGCGCCAGTGCCGTGGGAGTATCCATGGCCGACAAATCGATAGGCGCATTCTCCGACAGGCTCCAGCGAAATGACGGGGAGCTCTCGTCACGTTGTAAGGCGAACGGAATAGAGAGTCGGTCAAGGTCGCGCTGAACTGTGCGCAGGCTCACCGAGAAACCATCTTCCTTGAGCTTTTCCAGCAGGGTCGTGGTCGCTATACGGCCAGGTGCTCGCGGGATAAGGCGCAGCAGGGCGATAAGCCTTAGGAGAGTGTCCTTAGCTTCGGACATAGTTACTTCCCTGTCGTATCGAAATGGGGGCGCTTTGTTGACGCCACTTATGTGGCGAATCTAACCCTTTCGGTGGCAATTTGCCATGCTGGCGATAAGCAACGCTGCCCGGCCGGGCGGTACTGGCTGCTAGAGACTTTAGGCGGGTTGCCCTTTGAATAAGCGGGCCAGGCGAGCGACACCAAGGGCAGTGATCGAAGCCCTCGCCCTCCCCATTGTTGAGGATCAACGTCTGCTGCCATTCACAGTGGTGGCAGCAGTGGGGCAGTGCTGCTCTCATTCGCCGAGTCTCCTTTTGCGTGGCGTTTGCAGAAGACAATACCCAGCCGTAGCGACAAATCCTGTCGCGCTATCTCGCTGAAACACTGCGGTCTGCCGCGAACCAAGCACGTGTCGCTCTTGTTGAATCCATAGCCGATTGAAGCCGTTGTCCCAATTGCTCGTTGGGTTTCGTCTTCAATCAACGAACCGCTGTCCGCTCAGGACAAGGCTGTCTGCCTTGACGTTCATTCAATCTTCGTTATACAAAAATAATTGATTTTCCTATTGCAATAGCTTTTGCTCATTAAGCATGCTGGTTATGTGCGAGATCGTTCGTACACATAAAAAGAAGAATCAGCATGAACACCCTTAGCGATCTTTTGCCGCTGGCGCTGGTGCTGCCCGCACTGATCGGGCTGGCCAAGCTGGCCTATGGCGGTGCTGCGAATTAAACGCTAGCCGCGCTTGGCAGCGCTGGCCTCAGCCCCAGAAGTTATTGCAGATCCGCTGCACCGCCGCGTTGGCGGCGCGTCGGTCAAACAGCTCGGGATCAAAGCTGCCGCCTGAAGCCAGGAAGTCCAGGTAACCCGGCACGCCACCCACATCTTCCGGCGGGCAGGCGCGGGCTCCATCGAGTACCTCACACCAGGTGCCGGTGAAGTCGCAGGGCTCGATGCTCTCCACGGCAATCACGTGCTGCCAGCTGTCGCCGAAGTCGTAGAGATAGCGCAGCCGGTCCGCCTCCTTGAGTACGCGGCGCAGTTTGCTCTTACGGTCATCCAGCGCATCGTCGTACATGTACATCAGCTCGGCATCCAGCGGCAGGTAGCGATGGATGTGCGGGGCAATCAAGCGAGTTTCAACTTCCGGCGTGGTGAAGGACACATACTCGCATTCCAGTCGCAACCCTTCTCGACAAGCTTTGAGCAGAGGGCGCAACACTTCTGGGCGAACTGAGCGATCTGGTACGCCCAGTACTTCGGTGTGGGCATAGGCCAAGGCCAGCCCGTCGATATGCGGTGCCCGCTCGTAATTTTGACTGAGCAGATGCAGGTAGGCGCTGGCGCTGTCGTCAATGAACAGTGGCTTGAAGTGGCGGCTCGGTACATACCCCTTCAAATGCTTGTCGTATTCCAGGTTCTTCGGCGCGTAGTCGGTGATGTATGAATTGATGTCCTTCGACGCCTGCTGCCGGCTGATGCCAAAGCTCTGCATCAGGTGGTTCGTGGTCAGCCGGCCTTCCCACCAGACTACGGTTTCGATCAAGCGGTAACGCAGTGCCAGATCCCAGCGCACCGATTCGATTTCTTGTTTGCGTTTCATGGCCTCTCCACCTGCTCGAAAACTTTACCTGTACAGGTAAACACTCTAGATGCGTCGCTTAAAGCTACATATCGTGGTGCTGTCATTCAAGTTCGCCGTAACATGGCGGGCCAGCAAGGGAGAGCGAAGCGTGTTTGGACTTGGGTTATCGTGGCTTGTCATAGGTGTTTGCTTGCTGCTTGTCCACGGTGCTGGAGTGGCACTGTACTGGCAGATTCTTAAGCAGCGCGAAGCACGTGCCAACTTGCATGCCTCACAGACCAAGCTGGAGTACCTTCAGATGCGGGTGCATCAGCAAGAGGACGAAATACGTGAGCTGACGGCCGGCCTGCGAGCCGAAAGGGCGCATGTCGAGCAGTTGAAGCGTCAGCTTGAGTTTGCTCAGGGGCAAGCTATGCAGATGCGGCACGACAGCTGATGATCTACAGGTAGCGTTGATTTACCGGAAGCAATGGATATTGAGTCGCAGCGGAGCACATTAGGATGAATAAGCCATCATCGGTACAGGCCCTAGAAGAGCTGGGGCGCGTCCGGCTATCCAAGCACTTTTTCATGCGCGATTTCCTCTACTCGGAAATCAGCCAGATCGAGGGCATCCCCAACATTCCGGATTATCCGGATCGCGCCATTGAAGCCGGGCGAGGGCTTTGCGAACAGCTGTTGGAGCCACTTCAGGAGCGCTTTGGGCGGATCGTCATTCGCTCGGCTTACAGGGCTCCGGCAGTCAACGCTAAAGGGGCCGAGAACAACAACCAGTACAGCTGTGCCGCCAACGAAAAAAACTACGCGGAGCACATATGGGATTATCCGGACCCTGAAGGGCATCTGGGCGCGACTGCCTGCATCGTGGTGCCGGCATTGCTGCCCTGGTATGAGGAGCGCAAGGACTGGACGCCGTTGGCCTGGTGGATTCACGACAACCTGCCATACGCCAGTCAGTTCTGGTTTCCCAGGCTGGCGGCATTCAACCTGCGTTGGAGTGCAAACCCGAATACGCTACCGAGCATCGGCACTTACGTTACCAACCCACATACGGGGGACAGGAAGGCATTGGTAAAAGACGGGGTGGCCACACTCAGTCTGGATGAGCGCAAGGTGATCGTTCGCCCATGGCTGGAGAGCCTGGCATGAGCCGTGATGCTGGTAAGTTGAAACATGGCGGATGCGGTGTGCCATCTTGCCGAAACGGAACCTCGCGTGAAGGAACAGCCTGCAGATGTGATCTACAGGAGCATTTCCCGTAAGGGTGCCTGCGCGACAGATTGCATTAGGGGAACTGAGTATTTCAGCTGCTGATGTGAGTCAGCTCGGTGGTTGGCATATTGCTTTTAATCTTTATCCGGTAGTGGCAGATGGATATTGTGACGGGCATCGCACCAGGGCAGGCCGAAGTACCTCAAGGAAGGTCATTTATAACGGTTGCATACGTTTTGAAGTCCTCCGACGCCTATCACTGCCATCTGGTTCGATCACCTGATGCTCATGATTTGAGCATGCGCATTGGTTTCGTTTAAGGCCGGAGCATGGACAAGAAATCGCTTTCCGAGCGTGATATCTGCAGCAAATTCATTTCCCCTGCCATTGGTAACGCTGGCTGGGATTTGCATAAGCAGGTACGTGAGGAAGTCAGCTTCACCAAGGGACGCATTATCGTGCGCGGCAAAATGCACAGCCGTGGCGAGTCGCGTCGAGCTGACTACATCCTCTATCACCAGCAGAACCTGCCCATTGCCGTCATCGAGGCGAAGGACAACAAGCACTCGCTCGGCTCCGGCATGCAACAGGCCCTCGGCTATGCCGAAGCGCTCGACGTGCCGTTCGTGTTTTCCAGCAATGGCGATGGCTTTCTGTTCCATGATCGCAGCGGCACCGGCACGCAGGTTGAAACCGAGCTAGGGCTCGACCAGTTTCCCAGCCCGGACGAGCTCTGGCAGCGGTATTGCCAATGGAAAGGCCTGGATGGCGCCGCTCGGCAAAAGATCGAGGCGCCTTACTACGACGACGGTTCCGGGCGCATGCCGCGCTACTACCAGATGAATGCCATCAACCGCACGGTTGAGGCCGTAGCACGTGGCCAGGATCGCGTGCTGCTGGTGATGGCCACCGGCACCGGCAAGACCTACACCGCGTTTCAGATCATCTGGCGGCTGTGGAAGTCGAAGCAGAAGAAACGCATCCTCTTCCTTGCCGATCGCAATATTCTGGTCGACCAGACCAAGAACAACGACTTCAAGCCCTTCGGCCAGGCGATGACCAAGATCGCCAAGCGCCAGATCGAGAAGTCCTACGAGATCTACCTGTCGCTCTACCAGGCAGTAACTGGCTCTGAAGAAGAAAAGAACGTCTACAAGCAGTTCTCCCCGGATTTCTTTGATCTGGTGGTGATTGACGAATGCCACCGTGGCAGCGCTGCGGAAGATTCCGCCTGGCGCGAGATCCTCGAATATTTTTCCAGCGCCACTCACGTCGGCCTGACCGCCACGCCAAAGGAAACCAAGGACGTTTCCAGCATCACCTATTTCGGTGAGCCGGTGTACAGCTACACCTTGAAGCAAGGCATCGAGGACGGCTTCCTCGCCCCCTATAAAGTGGTGCGCATCGATTTCGACAAGGACCTGCAGGGCTGGCGCCCTCCCAAGGGCATGCTCGACAAGAACGGCGAGCTGATCGAGGACCGCATCTACGACCTCAAGGATATGGACCGCCATTTGGTCATCGAAGCGCGTACCCAGATGGTGGCGCAGAAGGTCACCGAGTTCCTCAAGGCCACCGACCCGTTCCAGAAGACCATCATCTTCTGCGATGACATCAACCACGCCGAGCGCATGCGCCAGGCCCTGGTCAACCTCAATCCTGAGCGCATCGCTGAGAATCGCAAGTACGTCATGCGCATCACCGGCGACGACCAGGAAGGCAAGGCCGAGCTGGACAACTTCATCAACCCGGAAGCGCGCTATCCGGTCATCGCCACCACCAGCAAGCTGATGACCACTGGCGTCGATGCCCAGACCTGCAAGCTCGTGGTGCTCGACCAGCACATCAAGTCGATGACCGAGTTCAAGCAGATCATCGGGCGCGGCACGCGCATCAACGAGGACTACGGCAAGTTCTGGTTCACCATCATGGACTTCAAGAAAGCCACCGAGCTGTTCGCCGATCCAGCCTTCGATGGCGAACCCGTGGTGATCTACAGCCCTGAAGGCGATGACTCGCCCGTGCCGCCAGATAGTCCTCTGGCGGATGAGGAAGGCATCGTCGACGGTGGCGATTGGCTGCCCGAGGGCGACGAAACCGATGGCGGCGAAGAGGGCAAAAAGCGTATCAAGTACGTGATCGACAACGTGCCGATCCACGTTATTGCAGAGCGCGTGCAGTACTACGGGCCGGACGGCAAGCTGATCACCGAATCGCTGCGCGACTACACCCGCAGCTGCGTGAAAAAGCAGTTTGCCTCGCTGGATGACTTCCTGCGCCGCTGGACGGATGCCGAGCAGAAGAAGGCCATCATCGACGAGCTCGCCGCTCAAGGTGTGATGTGGGAAGCCCTGGACGAGGAAGTACAGGCCAAGCGCGGCCAGCCGCTCGACCCCTTCGACCTGATCTGCCATATCGCCTTCGACCAACCGCCGCTGACCCGCAAGGAGCGCGCCGAACAGGTGAAAAAACGCAACTACTTCGCCAAATACTCCGGCGCCGCCCGCCAGGTGCTGGAGGCCTTGTTGGACAAGTACGCCGACACCGGCATCGAGCACATCGAAGACATAAAGATTCTCCAGCTCGATCCTTTCAGCCAGATCGGTGCGCCAGTTGAGTTGGTCAGGGCGTTTGGCGGTAAGCCTGGTTATCAGCAGGCGATTCAGGAGTTGGAGAGTGAGCTCTATGCATCCTGATAGGCGGCCGGCTCATCCGTGTGTTTTAAGGACCGAGTATGGAGCTTAAGGACAAGGGGCAGTGGCGTACTTTCCTGGCCTCAGCCATGGACAGCGCACCGACAGTTACGCCTGCTCGGGCTATCAGGCCGGTAAGCACTGACGAATACCGGCAGGCATTGCAGAGCTTGGCGCCCGTAATCACTGAGAAGCAGCGGCGCATGCTCATCGGGCATGCCCAGGCTCCGGGCCACGCAATCACCATGTCCGAACTCGCTGCTTTGGTGGGGTTCCCGGGTTACAGCGCTGCAAATTTGCAGTACGGCCTTTTGGCCGGAAAGTTGGCTGATGCCCTGGGCGTCCCGCGTCCGAGCTTTCTGGTGTACGTCCTTGCCAGTTTTGATGACGATCCAGGTACGTCTCACAGCCGAGCTCATATGTACCCCGAGCTCGTCGAGGCGCTGCAGCAACTGGGTTGGGCTGAGAGTGAGCCTATGAATTGGGACGAGGGTGCGACCACAGATGTGGGCGGTGACTCGCTGACAATTCAGCAACTGGTGATGACGCTAGAGCGCCAGGGGTTCACTAGACCCGTGCAATCAGGCCTGAAAGTGCTGCGTATGGAACATCCGTTGCTGCCTCAGCCGTTATTCGTCAAACAAAGCACCAGCGCTCAAGCACGGCCAAAGACACCGTTGGTATTGCATCCGGATTACGAAAGCCAGCTACCTGAGCTGCTAGCCATCAGCGGTGTTGAGCGCAGCGATGGGCGTTACTACCACAACAGCAACCTGCGGGGCTTTCCCAAGCGCCGCAATGGTGGGGCTACGGATATCGCCTATGGCTTGGATCTTGGCTTTCGGCATGTCGCCGCCCTGGAGCAGTTATTGGCGCATCTTCTGGGTAAGGCGTCAGATACCGCGACTCAGGAGCCCAGCCATACCAACGTGCTCTTGCCGAATGACTGTGGCTTGCAAGACCAGGCAGTAACCGACACCGAGCGTGACGCCCTGATCAAGGCCCGCGTCGGTCAGAGTGGTTATCGCGATGATCTGTTGGCCTACTGGGGTGGCTGTGCGGTGACCGATTGCAGCGTACCGGAGCTGCTGCGCGCCTCGCATATCAAACCCTGGCGCGCTGCCAGCCCAGCCGAGCGGCTCGATCCATTCAATGGCCTGCTGCTCACACCCAACCTCGATCTTGCCTTCGATCAGGGCCTGATCAGTTTCGACGACCAGGGGCAGATTCTGATAGGTGAGGATCTCGACCCCGACAGCGCCCGTGCGCTCAACATCACCCCCGAACTTCGCCTGCGCCAGATCGAGCCGCGTCACCGCCCCTATCTGGCCTGGCACCGTGAACACCTGTTTAGGAAGTAAGCATGTCCATCAGCAGCACCATCAAATCCATCCAGGACATCATGCGCAAGGATGTCGGCGTCGACGGCGACGCCCAGCGCATCGGCCAGCTCGTGTGGATGCTGTTCCTCAAGATCTTCGATGACCGCGAGCAGGAGTGGGAACTGCTGGATGACGCCTATCGCTCGCCGATTCCGGAAAGCTGCCGCTGGCGCACCTGGGCGGCCGACCCGGAAGGCATTACTGGTGACGAGCTGAAGAACTTCATCGACAACAACCTGTTCCCGCAGCTGCAGAACCTCCACGAATACAGCACCACTCCAGCCGCCTACGTGGTGCGTGGCGTATTCGAGGATGCCTACAACTACATGAAATCCGGCCAGCTTATCCGCCAGGTGATCAACAAGATCCAGGAGGGCGTGGACTTCAACAAGGCGCAAGAGCGTCATGCCTTCGGCGACATGTACGAGCAGTTGCTGCGCGACCTGCAGAATGCCGGCAACGCCGGTGAGTTCTACACGCCGCGCCCGGTCACCGAATTTATGGTGCGCATGGTCGACCCCAAGCTGGACGAGAAGGTCATGGACCCGGCCTGCGGCACTGGCGGCTTCCTTACCTGCACCATCGAGCACAAGCGCAGCCGCTATGTGAAAACTGCCGAGGACGAGCGCGTACTGCAGGCCAGCATCTTCGGCGTTGAGAAAAAGCCGCTGCCGCACCTGCTGGCCACCACCAACATGATCCTGCACGGCATCGAGGTGCCCAGCCAGATCAAACACGACAACACCCTGAGCCGCCCGCTGATCAGCTGGGGGCCGGGCGAGCGGGTCGACTGCATCGTCGCCAACCCGCCGTTCGGCGGCATGGAGGAAGATGGTATCGAAACCAACTTCCCCGCCGCCTTCCGCACCCGGGAAACCGCCGATTTGTTCCTGGTGCTGATCATGCACCTGCTCAAGGACGGTGGCCGCGCCGCCGTGGTCCTGCCGGATGGCTTCCTGTTCGGCGAAGGCATCAAGAGCCGCATCAAGGAAAAGCTACTCACCGAGTGCAACCTGCACACCATCGTTCGCCTGCCCAACGGCGTGTTCAACCCCTACACCGGCATCAAGACCAACCTGCTGTTCTTTACCAAGGGCTCGCCGACCAAGGAGGTGTGGTTCTACGAGCACCAGTACCCGGCCGGCTACAAGAGCTACTCCAAGACCAAGCCCATGCGCATCGAGGAGTTCGCGGTCGAGGAAGCCTGGTGGGGCAGCGAGGCCGATGGCTTTGCCGCGCGGGTGGAAAACGAGTTCGCCTGGAAGGTCAGCCTCGACGAGCTGAGGGCGCGCAACTGGAACCTGGACTGTAAGAACCCGCATGTGGGCGAGCAGATCAGCCACGATCCGGAGGAGCTGTTGCGTAACTACGCGCAACTGCAAGGCGAGATCGGCGAGTTGCGCGCCCAGCTTAAGGCTATGCTGGCCGAGGCTTTGGAGCGCCAGGTATGACGGCGTTGCTCACCGATAACCTGCCACTGCTGGCGGGAGCACCCAATGGCACCAAAAAGCTACGTGAGCTGATTCTGGAGCTGACGGTGCGCGGCAAGCTGGTGCCGCAAGATCCGAATGATGAGCCGGCCAGTGAGCTACTTAAGCGGATTGCCGAGGAAAAGGCGCGACTGGTCTCTGAGGGGAAAGTTAGGAAGCAGAAGCCGCTGGCGGAGATTGGCGCAGAAGAGAAACCGTTTGACGTACCTACCAACTGGGAGTGGGTTCGCGTAGCCGCTGTTGGCCACGATTGGGGGCAGAAAACCCCAGACAAAGCATTCACGTATATCGACGTTGGGGCTGTTGATAATGCTGCTGGTAGGATTAGCGCACCCCAGGTTCTTATGGCTGAGGACGCGCCATCGCGAGCCCGGAAAGTGGTTAGGCCAGGAACGGTAATTTACTCAACCATTCGACCGTACCTTCTTAATGTTGCTGTCATTGAAGAGGCATACGAGCAGGAACCAATTGCCAGCACTGCGTTCGCGATCATCCATCCCTACCTAGAGATGCCTGCGAGGTATTTTCTCTGTTATTTGAGAAGCCCTGTTTTTGTTAGATACGTTGAGTCTGTTCAGATGGGTATCGCTTACCCAGCGATCAATGACGGTCAGTTTTTCAGCGGGCTAATTCCGTTACCGCCGCTCGCCGAACAACACCGCATCGTCGCCAAAGTCGATGAGCTGATGGCCCTGTGCGACCGGCTGGAAGCCCGTCAGGCCGATGCCGACAGCGCCCATGCCCAACTGGTGCAAGCGCTGCTGGGCAGCCTGACGCAGGCCAGCGATGCCGCAGATTTTGCGCAAAGCTGGCAGCGCCTGGCCGAGCACTTCCATACCCTGTTCACCACCGAATCCAGCATCGACGCCCTCAAGCAAACCCTGCTGCAACTGGCGGTGATGGGCAAGCTGGTGCCGCAAGATCCTAACGATGAACCGGCCAGTGAGTTGCTTAAGCGGATTGCCGATGCAAAGGAGCAGGCAGCCTCGCAGGGCCGTGTGCGAAAAGTAAAGACAGCAACTGATTATCGTGCCTCAGATACCGAGGTAACTGTGCCTGCTGGTTGGTCTCTCTCAACAGTTGGAGAGGTAACGATTTGTCGGGATGGGGAGCGGATTCCTGTTTCTCAAGCTGAACGTGAAGGGCGAGCGAAAACATACGACTACTACGGTGCTTCCGGGGTTATCGACAAAATTGACGGGTATTTGTTCGATAAGCCTCTTCTGCTGGTTGGTGAGGACGGAGCAAATCTAATCAATCGCAGCACACCAATCGCTTTCATGGCACGCGGAAAGTACTGGGTTAATAACCACGCTCACGTATTAGATGGAGTGAGCGAAGCGCTGCTGTTGTACGTCCAGCTTTACTTCAACGCCATTGACTTGAAGCCTTATGTGACTGGTACCGCTCAGCCCAAAATGAATCAGGCGAAGATGAATAGCATTGTTTTGCTATTGCCTCCTGAAGCCGAACAACACCGCATAGTCGCCAAAGTCGATCAACTGATGGCCCTCTGCGACCAACTCAAAGCCCGCCTTAACCAGGCACGGCAGGTGCACGAGCATCTGGCCAGTGCGTTGGTCGAGCAGGCCGTGGCCTAAGCAACAGGAGCGCAGGGATGCCCATTCGCACCCAGATCTGGACAGTCGGCGCGCAGCCCGCGCCGCTGAAAAATGCCGTGCTGGCCAGCGAGCAGTTTCTCGAGGACATGATCGTCAGCGCCCCGGCGCTACTCTCCGAGGACTGGCTGCTGATCGGCCGCCAGGAAAGCACCGGCCAGGGCGGGCGCATCGACCTGCTGGCGCTGGCGCCGGATGCCTCGCTGGTGCTGATCGAACTCAAGCGTGAGCGTACCCCGCGCGAGGTGGTGGCGCAGGCGCTGGACTATGCGGTGTGGGTCGAGCGCTTACAGACCAACGATATCGAGGCCATCTACCAGCGCTTCAAGCCGGGTGCCGACCTGGCGGCGGACTTCCAGGCACGCTTTGGCGCGCCGTTGGAGGCCGAGGCGCTGAACCAGAGCCACCAGATCGTCATCGTCGCCGCCGAGCTGGATGCCAGCAGCGAGCGCATCGTCGGCTACCTGAGCGAGCGCGACATCGCCATCAACGTGCTGTGCTTCCAGGTATTCCAGTTGGGCGAACAACAACTGATCAGCCGCGCCTGGCTGCTCGACCCAACCGAGGCGCCCCAGGCCAGCAGTGCCAGCAAGCCCGGCATGCCGGCGGAGCCCTGGAACGGCGAGTTCTATGGCTCGTTCGGCCATAGCAGTACGCGCGACTGGGCCGAGGCGCGGCACTTCGGTTTCATCTGCGGCGGTGGCGGCAGCTGGTACAGCAACAGCCTGAAGATGCTCGCCCCCGGCGACCGCGTATGGGTCAACGTGCCCGGCGCCGGTTACGTCGGTGTGGCCAAGGTCACCGGCCACGCTACCCCCGCCAGGGACTTCTGCCTGCTGCACAACGGCGAGGAACGCCCAGCGCTGGATGTGCTGCAAGCGGACTACCACCGCGAGTTCGTCGACGACCCCGAGCGCTGCGAATACTTCGTGCCGGTGCAGTGGCTGCACAGCCTGCCGCTGAACGAGGCGGTGAAGGAAGTCGGCCTGTTCGGCAACCAGAACACCATCTGCCGCCCGACTACGCCGAAATGGCGGTGGACGGTGGAACGCTTGAAGGAGCGCTTCGCGCTCTGAATGCTTCGTTGAGATTTATTCCGTAACCGATGCAGTGATTGGAAGCTTTGCCATGATGGATCTGCTGAAACACCTGATCCCCGACTTCGCCCATATGTTCAGTGCCAATCCCAACGGCATCAGTGCCTGGTTTTGGTCTGCGACGGCACTGATTTTCGGCTTGTCGCTTTACTTCCTGTTTGTGCACTTCCGCCGTTTTCGTACCCGGCTGCGTGCCCTGCGTTCTTTGCTTGAAGGGCAAAGCAAGGAAACCCTGGCACTGAGCAGGCGCGAAACCATGCAAAAGGCGCAGGGTTTGGATGCGCCCAATGTCGGCATGCTGTGGCGTGAGTTCGACGAAAGTCTGGTGCTGTCGTCCGATCAGAAGCATCTGTTCAATACGCTGGATGCCGAGCATTTCTTCAATGCCAGAACCTTGGCTCCCGGCCTGACAGCTAGCCGCTTGCTGGCTGCTGCACCGAGCTTCTTGGTGGCTATCGGTGTGCTCGGCACATTCGTGGGCCTGACGGTGGGGCTGGAAGGATTGGTCGGCACCTCGGATGAGATCGAGGCACTCAAGGGCGGCATCAACAAGCTGATTTCCGGTGCTGCCGTAGCTTTCATGACGTCGGTATGGGGGGTGTTCTTCAGCCTATTACTGAACTTTGTCGAAAAGATGTTCGAGCGTTCAGCGCTGGGCCAGATCCAACAGCTGCAGCACGATATCGACTTCCTCTACCCACGCATCCCCGCCGAGCAGTCGCTGGTGCATATCGCCGAGTACGGCAAGGAGAGCAAGGAAGCGCTGCAGGAGCTGCACGAGCGTATTGGCGATCGTCTGCAGGAAACGCTCAATGGCATGAGCGAAGCGATGCAGACGGCGCTGACCGATGCCCTGAACAACATAATGGCGCCAGCCATTCAGACCCTGGTCAGCACCACCAGCCAGCAGTCCACGCAGGTGCTGGAAAAGCTGGTGGGTAATTTCATGGACGGCATGACCTCTGTGGGCCGTGAGCAGGGCTTGCAGATGCAGCAGGCGGCGGCTGACGTGAACGCTGCCGTCAGTGGCATGAGTGAGCGCTTGAACCAACTGTTCAGCAGCCTGAATGAACAGCAGGGTCGACAGATGGAAGTGGCTCAGCAACAGAGTGCGGCCTTCGAGACGCAGCTGCAGCGCATCAGTGGTTCTGCCGAAGAGCGCCAGGCACAGATGGAGCAACGCTTTGCTGAGTTGATGTCGGGGCTGACGAACCAGTTGCAGACCCAGTTGGGTACCGCCCAGCAGCGCGACGAGGAGCGCCAGGTGCTGTTCGAGCGCCTGCTTGGCCAGGCTAGCAGCAGCCAGACGGCAATGTTGGAGCAATTTTCCAGCTCAACCCGCGAGCAGATGCAAGCGATGGCTGAGGCGGGCAACGAGCGCCACAGCAATCTGGAGAAGGTGTTCTCTCGTTTGATGATGAACCTCAACACCCAGCTCGATTCGCAAATGGGCGCGGCAGAGCAGCGTGAGCAGGCACGCCAACAGCGCTTCCAGGAGCAGCTCGATCAGGTGTCGACCCATCAACAGGAGCTGCTCTCCGGTCTGGCCAGCGCTGTGCAGGCGACCCAGCAGCAAAGCCGCCTAATGGCGGATCAGCATCAACAGTTGCTGGGCCAGCTCAAGCAGGTCTCGGACGCAACTGCGCAGAGCAGCAAGCATATGGACAGCAGTGCGAATCAGCTTGGGCTGTTGTCCGCGAATCTGCGTCAGGCCGCTGATTCCTTGGGCCAACGGCTTGAGGCGGTTAGTCATAGTATTGAAAGAGCTGGCCAGCAGAACGCCGAGCTCGCGACGCAGTTGCAAAGCCAGGCCGCTACCTTGGCGCAGCTGCAGGCCACCTTGCTGGAGGGTGCCCAGCGCTTTGAGCAAGCAGCCGGCGAGGCGCGTAACGGCTTTGGCGAGATGAAATCCGCTCAGCAGGAATTTCTCTCTAGTGTGCGCCATGAATTCACCGCGCTGGGAGAAAAGTTGCGTGAGCAGGTCGAGGCGGTAGAGAAGCAAGCCGAGGAATGGCTGCGCAGTTATGCCGGCGAGGTGCGTGTGCAGACTGATGAGCGAATGAACCAGTGGAATGAGGTATCGCTGAAGTATGCCGATCAGATGCACCGCGTCGTGCAGAACATGAGCAGTATTCTGGATGAACTGGAGGCACGCTGATGCGCCTGGGTAAATCCAAGGAAGTGAGCGTCGACGAAGAGAACCCTTACTGGATGTCATTCTCAGACATCATGTCGGCGCTATTGGTGATCTTCATCCTGGCTTCGGTGATTCTGATCCTGCAGTTGATGGAAATTCAGAAGGAGTTGAAAGAGCGCCAGGTGCAGTTTGAGCAAGAGCTGGTCGAGCTGAAGAAAGCAGAGCAGGTGCGCCGCACCATTCTTGATGAGGCCGTGGAGGCCCTGCGCAAACGCGGCATCAAGGTCGAGGTGAGCGAGAACCATACGGTCCTGAGTATTCCCAACGATCTGCTGGGTTTCGACACAGGTGCCTATGACATTCATGCCGCCTATCAGGCGCGTGCGCTGGAGATTGGTAAGGTCATCAATGAGGTGATCTCGCGAGAGGATCGAGTCGAGTTCCTCGATACGATCTTCATCGAGGGGCATACGGACAATCGTCCGCTCCAGGGCTTTATGGGCAAAGGCAACTGGGGGCTGTCGACCTTTCGTGCCATTTCTCTCTGGCAGTTCTGGGGGAGCGCGCTGTCCCCCGATGAGCAACTGGCAAGGCTGAAGAACAAGGATGGTAAGCCGCTGTTCTCGGTCAGCGGTTACGGCGAAACCCGCCCCGTGTTGGTTGACCAGCAGACTGAGGACGACTTCAAGCGCAATCGACGCATCGATATCCGTTTCACCATTCGTCGTCCCGACAGCGCTCAGTACGAGCAGGTTCGTGAGCGTCTGGAGGAGCTCAAGCCGTGAAGCTGCCTCCTGTTCACATGCCGGTCGCTGAATGGGCGCCCGTGGTGCGGGAGCGATGGACGGTGCTGGTCGAAAAGGTCGCTCGAATGAAGGCCGCAAGTGGCAAGAGTGACGCCTTTGAAGCCATGTTGGCACGATTGCGTGACATGGCGAGTACAGGGCGTTTTGACGGCCTGCCTGAGCTGCTAAAACGTCGTCTTACTGCGCGTGCGTTGACCTGGTTGTGGCTCAACGACGAGACCATGGGTAGGCGTTTGCTTAGTTCGCGTCTGCTTTCGGTGCTGGTCGATGCTCAGCAGCCGAGGCTGACGCGTATCACCTTACAGCAGTTGGCTCAGTTCTACTTTCGTCGCTTCGACAAGCTGGATGAGCACGATGGGCTGCGTAAGCAGCTTGAGCAGATTTTGCTCCAGCAACTGCATTTACTGCCCGAACCCAAAGTAAGTGGCCCCCAGGCTGATCCGCTGGTAACGCTCAAGCGTGATGCTCATTGGTTGTTGCCGCCTGACGGGCCAGTCCAACTGGTTGAGCGGGTACGCGACAGTGGCCATGAGCTGGGCGAGACCTTTGAGGTCATGGGATTGCAGGGCTTTGATGACGGGCGTTATGGCGATATCTGCCGGGCCCACTTCTACCTGGAAACCCTACGAGGGCTTGCGCCCGGTGAGTACGACCCCGTGCTGGATGAGCTGCAGAAGCCCGCTGTGTCCAAGGCTCCGTACGAGGGCGAGCGTCGTATCGGCCATGTTGCGCTGGAGATTCTGATCGATCGTGCTGGACAGGAGCCGGGTGAGGTCTGGCAGAACTTTATTCTGAATCTGGCGGGGGATCCGCGGATCTCACGTAACTCCCCCAATTACCGCGAGTGGTGGCAGTTCCTCGGTGAGGAGCGGGTGCAGAAGGTTCGGGGCTGGTTGTCCAAGGAAGATTTGCGGCTGTTTTTGCAGGCGGTGGAACAGTTTGGAATCGAAACGCAGAACGACGATCTGCAGCGCATGTTCCCTGCACGCAAGCAGTTCCTAGAGGGGCTGTTTAAGCTCAAACTGATCCGCAATACCCGCTTGCTGCTTGGCGGGCGGGCACAGCATTCGGTAAAGCGCATTCTCGGTAAAGATGTGCAAACCAGTTTTGCCAGCATGGACGGGCAGATGAATGACAAGGCGGTCATCTATCTCGATTGCGGAGACTTTCATCTGGTCGAGGGTTCCCACAGTTTTAAAATCTGGGTCTATCTCGCCGCGCCGGGAGAGGCTTTGCGTTCCTACGAGCGCTCCAGCTTCAGTCATTCCGATCTGACTACGGCTGTTCCTAAGGCCTACAAGCGACTGTATCCTGAGTTGCCCTATGATGCCTTCACGCATCACCCCCCTCTTTCCTGGCAGAACCGGGTATTCAGCTTCCTGGCTGATAACGGCATCGCTCTAGATATCGAGCAGTTGCTCAATCGCAGTGACTACCAGCCTTACCTTCGTAAATTTGGTATGCCTGTGGTCAATGCCAAGCGAACACCCGTGCCGCCTCCAAGTCAGACAGATTTTCCCGCAGAGCCGGCGCGTTCACGTGTTGGCAAGACTGGCGCGACAACGATGTCAGCGCCTCAGGGGCGTAAGCCTGCAGAGATGATTGCGAGGGACTCCAGAGCTATTCCTAGAGAAGAGGCGGCCACAGTACGGCGAAGCAACCAGCAGCATGATCCGGTAGTGTCGCACTCCGTCAGTTCACCTGATGCGGCTGCTCCTGCAACGGCACGTCCGTCTCTGGTAGGTGAAGGATTATTGACAGGCTTGAAACCCTCTGCACTGAAGATACTGCGCTACTTCGTGGACAACCCCGGTGACAAAGTCCGATATGCAGCGAATGTTTTCGGTGTGGACTCGCGTGAAATCAATCAGATTTTGTATGGCCCGTTGAAGGACATGTGCACGCGTGATGAGCAGTTCGGCTGGACGGTGAATGAGGCGGCACGTCTCGCGCTTGAGGCGTTGGATGAACAGGACAGGGCTGAATAAATGAGCTTGATGGATATTTTTCGGTCGCTGATTGGTGAGCGAGACGGGGCGCTCAGTACTCAGCAAGGCTTTCAGTCTCAGCCTGATTCCAATGGCTTGAATTTCTACCTGCCCTTGCCGGCCTTCAAGGCGCTGCAAACCGGGCAGGGCAGTGCTTTAGAAAAGATTCAGCTGATCGTGCTCAACATGCTGGTTGAGCAAGGGATTGCCGAAAACACGGCCAACGGTTTTCACATCGGTGCCGAAGATATTGCGGGGATGGATCTTGAGCAGGCGGAAATCTTGCGTTTGCCGAGACGCTTGCCAGGGCACTTTCTAACCTCAATCAGTGGGCGCACGGGCAACAGTGGTTTTCGTGTGGCGATCACGCTGGAAATGCCAGACGGCCCTGCCAGCTTCAGTCGCAAAGGCCCCTATCTGTACCTGACCAGCAGTGAGTGCTATTGGCTGACGCCGGCTGAAATTATGGGGTTGCAGGCTTGGGAACTGCATGAGTCTTTAGGCCCAGAACAGCGAGGAGAGGCGGCTAATCTGCGCCTGATGGCCGAGCTGCAGACCGCTGCGCGCAGCGGGATGCGTATTGATCTTAGCCACTTTGAGCGGCTAGATGTGGTGGTGCCTCAGAACATCGGAGTTATCGCTACGCGTTTACCAGATGGCAGCCTCCAACTCTGCCCGAGCCTTGGGGATGGCTCCAGTGCTGACCAGCTGGAAAAACGCTGGTCGCAGTTGGATATGACCGCCGATGGTGGTGTGCTGCGCATCGACAATCGTGTGTTGCTGCTGGATCAGGCGCGGATGGATGGCATCCGCAATGTGCTGGCCAACAAACGTATCCCGGCTGATCAGGTCAACGAGTTTATTGCCACGCCAACGGCGTTTCTCGATGCTGCGCTGGTCAATCTTGAGGTGGGCTTTTCTGCCCGGGTTGCGGGTATAGGCAAACTTCAGCACATGGATTTCGGTGTCCTGGATGCAACCAAGAATGACTGGTTTGCGCTTGATAAGCGCCCGGCACCTGCAGCGATCCTGAGCAAGCTGATTCAGTCTCCTGAGGATTTGCAGCGCTTCGAGGAGGTACTGCAGGCGGCTAATGAACAGGGCGCGACGAGTCTGTCGTTTGCTGGCGAGGTGATCGATATCTCTGACGCGCCGACTGTTCAGCAAGAGCTGGCCAGGGCTCGCCAGAACATGGCTCATGTGAGCGATAGCGAGCCGCACAGCGAGGAGGGTGTTCTCCCTGGGGAGGACAAGGAGAAAGTCGGGGTCATTCTGAAGGATGCCGACGAGATTAATTCTGCGCTGTTGCGTAAGGCTGCTGCTGCGAAGCCGCTGGTGGTGCCAGATTGGTCGGCCTATGCCCGGGAGCCGTTCCCTCATCAGCGTGAGGGGATCGAGTGGATGCTGAAGCTGATGGGCGCAGCGTTGCAGGATGAAACTGATGATCTCTATCGCCTGCAGGGTGGTTTGCTTGCAGATGACATGGGTCTCGGCAAGACATACATGTCGCTGGTCGCAGTCGGGGAGTATCTGGCCAGTCAGCGCGCGGCTGACAAGCCGCAGAAGCCGGTTCTGGTGGTGGCGCCACTGAGTCTGCTGGAAAACTGGGAGGATGAAGTCGGTAAGACCTTCGCCAGCATCCCGTTCCGCGATGTGGTGGTGCTGCAGTCGGGGCGGAGTCTGCGTGACTATCGCGTCAAAGGTGCTGAGCGTGAATCGGTGCAGTTGGCGTCGATGATTGATGACAGCAGCGGCATGATGGATGAGCAGAGCATTCGCTATGCACTGCATGTGGGGCCGGAAGCAGGCGTGCATCGTCTGGACATGGACCGTCGCTTAGTGCTCACGACCTATCAGACCCTGCGTGATTATCAGTTCTCCCTGTGCCGAATCGACTGGGGCATGGTCATCTTCGACGAGGCGCAGAACATCAAGAATCCCAATGCACTGCAGACTATTGCCGCTAAAGGGCTCAAGGCGGATTTCAAACTGTTGGCGACTGGCACACCGGTAGAAAATAGCCTGGGCGATTTCTGGTGCCTGATGCATACGGTGCAGCCTGGCTTACTTGGTGGCTGGGAAAGCTTCCGCGATACCTGGATCAAGCCAATTCTGGCTGCAAGCGATGAAGAGCGTGATGAGGTACGGGCGCGTTTGGGCGAGCAGCTGCGGCGTGCTGTAGGCATATTCATGTTGCGGCGGGTTAAAGAAGATCAGCTCAAAGGCCTACCAGCCAAGACTATTCTCAGTGGTGTCGAGCAAGCCGATCATGGCCTGCAACGGTATGCAGCGCAGTTGGGTGTGGTGATGAAAGGCATCCAGTTGCAGGCCTACGACGAAGTCCTCGACAGCTATCGGGCTCGTCGTGCAAGCGCTGAGGATATGCGTGGTACCGCACTGGCGGCTTTGACTCAGCTTCGCTCCATTTCCCTGCACCCACGGCTGGAGAATGAGTCGGCGCTGTACTGCGAGGATGGCAAGCACGCGCGACAACTGATGATGGAGTCCGGCAAGCTGGCGGTGCTGCTGCAGTTACTCGATGAGATCCGTAGCAAGGGTGAAAAGGTCATCCTGTTCATGATGACCAAGCGCCTGCAACGAGTCCTCAAGCTCTGGCTGGATCAGATCTATGACCTGAATGTAGCGGTGATCAATGGTGACACCCAGGCTGTGGCGACTCGCGCCGAGGATATGACGCGCAAGAAGCTAATTGCCGAGTTTGAAGCGAAAAGTGGCTTCAACATCCTGATCATGTCGCCAGTAGCCGCTGGTGTCGGTTTGACGGTGATTGGGGCCAACCATGTGGTGCATTTAGAGCGTCATTGGAACCCGGCTAAAGAAGCGCAAGCGTCTGATCGGGTTTACCGGATCGGCCAAACCAAGCCCGTGTTCATCCATCTGCCTGCCGTCACTCACCCCCAGTTTGATTCCTTCGATGTACACCTTGACCGCTTATTGCGCGGAAAGCTGATGCTTAAAGACGCGGTAGTGACACCAGAGGCGGTTAGTGAAAGTGAGATGATTCAATCGATGGGGCTCTGATGAGGGTGTGCAGAATTTTGTGTAACCGGGGTTAGGGTTACTGCTGCGGCAGGCGGTCTTCGTAGCTGATCGTAAAGCGAGTCAGCGCCGCCTTCCAGTCACGGATCGGCATCGTCCA
>NZ_JBZWBG010000019.1:0-138052 GCF_058680555.1 Pseudomonas sp. YA1 | reverse complement strand
AACTTGGCCCGCCAGGTGTAGAACGAGGCATCACTGAAGCCGTGTCGGCGACACAGTTCCTTCACCGGCACACCGGCCTCCGCCTGCTTGAGGAAGTCGAGAATCTGCTCTTCGGTAAACGCTTTTTCACTGCCGTCTCCTGCTCGGAACACGGACTCTACTAAGTTTGACGTGGTACTGAAATCGGGGGGCAGGTTACATGGACTTCCTCCTATGCTCAAAGCATAGGCCGGGAATGTCTATCGTATCGGGGGTAGTCCAATTCAAGATATTCGGAATATCTGGCCGCTCTACTGTGGCCTTTTTGTACGCATGTGAGCCTGGCTGCTTGCTGATCAACGCAGCTCACGCATCAGGTACATACCTTGAACCGCCCGATTTGCTCACGGTGTCTCCATTCTTTCGATGAACTTGACGGTTGTATCTGCTCCATCGAATGACTCATGTGTTACTGAAGAATGATTTCAAATTTGAAATGTTCTTCTTTGCATCTTTGATCCAGTATCTTCGTCCTAAGACATCTTCAATCTGAATGTCCTTTGCTTCTCTCTGGCTGTCCTCAAAGACGCTATAAAGTATACGGTCATCGTCATGATGGATTATTATTTCGAAAATATCACCTTCAGAAAGGCGAATAGATGTATTTTGCGCAACAAGTTTCTCTATCAGTGGCCGTGCCTCGGTAACTACTTCTTGTAGTTCATGGGCTCCAAGTTCCCGAAGAGGTGTGAACCAGTTGCCTTGCTCGCTTATGATTACGAAGCGGGTCATTATTATAGGGCGGCGTCCTGCATTGACAATGATTACTCTCATGCTGGGGGCTAGCTCTAACCCACGAGTTGCGTCGTAGAAAATCTCTGATCTTGTGTGTATCCGTGCACGATCCTGACGAGTACTGTAAATGGAGACCGCCAGGCTAAGTCCTGAGATAATTGCTGCAGAAAACGAGACTATTAAGGATATTTCGTTGAGCATGAATAGAACCTTATTTCGATAGATGCCGTATGTGGTAATCAACCTATCCCGGATGCTCCTCCTGAAGCGATTTTTCCCAGCGGCTGTAACGCAAAGGCCACGATGTCGAGCGGCCAGTAGGCTTCGATATAGCTGTAGCTTTAACTCCAAGGCAGCAGTTCCGAGTTTGAACTCGGCGGAAATGCACGTCGTTGTTTGCTCAATATGACGAAGTTTTTCGCTTGAATCAGTGATCCGGGATCAGTAGACCTCCTACAGAACATCATCTGTATGCAATGATAAGTTAGGCGTCTACACGCAAATTCCAATAATAGCTTAGGCGTCACCTTCAATCTCTTTTAGTGTGCGACCGGCTTGGTTCTTCCAGGATATCGGTCCAGGCGCCGTTCCACCTCGGATCACTCCTGCGGCTGCGCTTGGACTTGAGAACTCGACGTCTTTAGTGAAGATTAACAGTCCATTCTGCGGCTGAAGCGTTCCATTCTCGATCAGTTGTTGCCGCAACTTGAGTATCCAGGCGCCATGTGTTTTTCCGCTTTGTCGTTCCTGCAGAATGGCTGTTGAACCGGCTAAAACGACAAAGCCATTGGGTGATCGCATTCCGCGTGCCTCCGCACTCTTAATCTTGGATACAAGTACTTCTGTAGGCTGGAGTAGCTCGGCGACCGGCTTTACCGGAGTGAGTAGTTCCGAGCCAAGAACGGGCAATAGCTGTCCGATGCGCTCAAGGTAGACCTCCATATCGTGTTGATCTGACTCTGGCAGGCGCGATCCACTGTTGTTTGCGTTAATTAGGCTGTAGCGGCCAACTTGACTGGCAAGCTCAATGATTCGCCCTTCAAGGTAGCGAATGTGGGCTTTGGTGAGGTTTTCATCCTTGCTAACGAAAACGATGGCGGAGTTCCAGTACTCTTTGCTCCGATGCTGCTTAATGCGATCTAGAACGACCTCAGCTTCACCTATATATGCAACCTGCTTGCCGGAATCGGGGTCTTCTCCGAGCAAGAGATACACACCCGGCTGCAGAAGTTCGCGGCGATTTAAAAGTCGGTCTAAATCAGAGCGTGGGGCTGCGATAGCTTTTCCCGACCAATTGGATATCTCTGCCGTACGGACGCGCTTAGGATCTCCCAGTGGTAGAAAAAGTTTTATGGTGGCAGATGGGTTCATTTATGGCGCCTAATGTTTAGCTAGATAATGGCAGGAAGCCTGGCTTATGGTAGAATGATGCGGTAGCTGCGTTACGAAGGTGTTTAAGCTACGGGGTGGACTTCAGTTTGTCATCAGTGAATGAGTTCTCTCGGGTGACGTGATCGTCACGGTTGGGCTGTTGGTATACACAAGCGCCTGCTAATCCCGCAGGCTCACGGGTTCTCTTTCGTTATAAATCGTTACGTCAGCGACGTGCAGTAGTGTCCGGGTTCAGTAGGACACTACGCTACCCCACCTACTATAAACAAAGAGACATTGGCCCCACTGCCTAGAAGGCATTGACCCTTTCACTACACGAGCTTCACAACCCCCTCTGCCGCGCCACCCCCATCTCCCGCTGCTCCTCCTCGCCAATCTCCTTCAACGCCACTTCTCCCACTCCCAGCGCGCGTTCCAGGCTGAGTTCGCCGCCCTGGGCGGCGAGCAGGGCCTGGAGGCGTTGGAATTCGCCGCACCAGAGGGTTTCGATGTCGCGGTCGCGCTGGCTGTCGCGGTTGGCGTTGAGGGCGACGGCGCGCAGTTGCAGGCGGCCGTTGTCGGCCTTGCCGCCGACTTCCAGGCCGTAGCCGGGGGTGGCGGGTTTGCGCAGGACGACCCTGCCGGTCTGCGCCCAGGCGGTGGTCATGCCTTCGCGGACTTCGTAGCCGAGGCTGGCGAGGCCCTGGAGCACGGCCTGGCGGCGGGCGAGGGCGGCCTGTTGCTGGAGGTGGGCGGTGAGGATGGCATTGCATCGCTCGGTGAGTTCGGCGAGTTGCTGCGGATCGCTGTCGGGCTGGCAGGCGGCGGCGCGCTGGAGCAGTTCGGCGTGTTCGGCGGCGCCCAGGGCGGCGACTTCGCTGGCGAGGTCTTGCAGGTGTTCCAGGCGCTGGCGTTGCTGCTGGTGTTCGCGGGCGGCCTGGGCGAGGTCGAGGACCAGGCTGTCGAGCAGCAGGTTGCGGCGCTCCGGGCGCTGTTCGGCTTCGGCGCGGGCCAGTCGCTCGAGGAACGCTTGGGCGCTGGCCTCGCCTTGCAGCAGTTGCAGTTCGGCGATGTGCCGGTCGATGCGCGCCAGGCGCTGTTCGCGCGGGGCGTCCTGTTGCTGGCGGGCGCGCCACTGTTCCAGGGTGATGGGCGCTTCGTCGGTCTTCAGGCGCTGGGCGAGTTCGTGCTGGGCCGCGCTGAGGCGTTCTTCGGCGGGGACGCTGGCGAGGGCGGCGAAGCCTTGGGCGAGCAGGGCTTCCGCGTCGTCGCGGAGGGCGCCGTCGGCCAGCGCTTGCAGGGTTTGCCGGAGTGCCGCGCTGGCGGCATCGGGCCTGGCGTCGAGGGCCTGGAGCAGGGCGCTGGCGTTTTCCTGGAGGCGGCGGTGTTGCTGGCGCGTTTCCGCGGCCTGGCGAATGGCGCGCTCTTCGCGTTCGGCGAGGTCGCGCTTGAGGAATTCGCTTTCGATCTTCACCTGTAGTTGCACGTCCAGCCAGCGTTCCTGTTCGAGCAGGGCGTGCAGGCTGGCGCGGCGGGCGTGGGCGGCGGCGCGCTCGGCGTCGCTGAGCTGGGCGAGCCGGCTGGCCTGGTTTTCCCAGCGCGCGAGGGCCTTGTCCAGGCGTTGCAGGTCGCGCTCGCAGGTGGCGATGGCTTCTTCCCGGGTGACGATTCGTACGACTTTCGGTCCGCTCATTGGGAGGCCTCCGCTGCTGCCGTGGGATGGGTTTCCGCGCTGGGCGCCAGGGCCTTCTCGATGGCGGCGCGCAGCCGTGCGCGTTCGTTGTCGCCGTCGTGGTACCAGCCCTGGGAGGAAACCCGGTGGAGGTGCGGGATCGCCCGCCGCAGCACCGAGGGTCGCCAGATTTCCCGGGCGCGGGCGCGTTCCAGCAGCGGGTGGCAGGGGGCGTCGCATTCGATGCCGATGGCGTAGAGGCCGGTGGCCGGGTTCTCGATGGCGAAGTCGAGGCCGAAGGCGTCGCCTTCGCTGGCGGGCGCGGCGGACCAGCCCAGCGAGCGGATGTACTCGCCGACGATCTCGCTGAAGCCGTCGTGCCGCTGGTAGTGCTGGCGGCGCTGGTCGCTGCGGTCGGTGTGCAGGCGCTCGAGCAGTTGGCCGGTACCGGCGAACTCGCCGGCGGACAGTGCGCGGGCGTATTCCAGGTAGCCTTGCAGGTAGTCGCGCGGGCTGCTCGGCGAGCGCTGGGTGCCGAGCATGTCGGAGATGTCGCCGATCGGCATCGAGGTGATCATCACCACCTTGCGCCGCGCGCGGGTCACCGCCACGTTGAGGCGGCGCTCGCCGCCGGTCTGCCCGAGCACGCCGAAGTTGCGCCGGAAGCTGCCCTGGCCGTTGCGGCCGAAGGTGGAGGAGAAGACGATCACGTCGCGCTCGTCGCCCTGCACGTTCTCCACGTTCTTCACGAACACGCCCATGTCCTCGCCGTCTTCGCTGCGCTCGCGCTCCTCGCTGTAGGCGGCGCGGAACGCCTCGTCCTGCTCGGCGCGCAGTTCCAGGCGCTCCTCGATGAGGTCGGCCTGCTTGCGGTTGAAGGTGACCACGCCCACCGACGGCCGCGCCGCATAGGGTTGGCGCCAGAGTTCGGCGAGGTAGTCGACGACTCGCTCGGCCTCGCGCTCGTTGCTCTGGTTCTGGTACAGGCCGTTCACCTGGATCAGTTCCAGCGGCTTGATGCGCAGGATGTTGGCCTGCGGATGGCGTACCGGCACGCTCAGGCGGTTGCCGTAGAACGAGGCGTTGGAGAAGCCGATCAGCTCGCGGTAGGCCGAGCGGTAGTGGATCTGCAAGGTGGTGCTGGGCAGGGCGTTGCGCGCCAGTTGCAGGAGGTCCGGGCAGTCCTTGATCTCGCGGCGGTTCCAGGTGTCCTCGTAGGCTTCGCGCTGCTCCTCGTCGGCGTCCTCGTCGGGCGCTTCGCCGTCGAACAGCTCGGCCTCGTCGCTTTCCACGCGGCTGGAGAAGAACGCGGTCGGCGGCATCTGCTTCTCGTCGCCGCTGACCACCGTGACCCGCCCGCGATAGAGGGTCGGCAGGGCGAACTCCACCGGCATCTGCGAGGCTTCGTCGTAGATCACCATGTCGAACAGCCCGGCCTTGAGCGGCAGCACGCGGCTGGCCAGGTCGGGGTTCATCAGCCAGACCGGGCGCAGGCTCATCAGGCCGAGTTCGGCGCCCAGCTCGATGAACTCGCGCAGGCGCCGCGAGCGCTTGCCGGTCAGGCGGGTGACGTCTTCCCACTGCTTGCGGCTGCCCAGGCGCGCGGCGTCGATGCCCTTGCCGAGCAGTTCGCGGTTCAGCGCGCGCATCTGCACGTCGGCTTCGGCGAGGCTGGCGACCCTGGCCCTGGCTTCGTCCTGGCTGAACAGCAGTTCCGGATTGTCTTGTTCCAGGCGCTGCTTCCAGCCCAGCCGCGCTTCGCGATTGAGCATGCGGCGCACCGTGGCTTCGAGTGCTTCGGCGGGAATCGCGTCGAGTCGTTCCTGGCGCTGGCGCAGCAGGGCCAGGAATTCCAGGTCGGTGGCTTCGAGCTGGCCGGCGCGGCCACGGAAGCGCTGGTAGGCGACCAGTTGCGGCAGCGCCTCGCGCAGGCGGCCGAGGGCCGGCAGGTTGCTCTGGTTGCCGGCGATGGCGCGGTGCAGCTGTTCCAGCAGTTCGTCGCCGAGCCAGTCGGCGAGCACCTTCAGTTTGTCCAGGCTGAGCTGGCGTGCGGCCTGGCGGATCAGCGCGGCGTCGATGTCGCCGAGCAGCGCTTCGAAGCGCTGTTTCTCGCCGGTGAGGATCACCGCGTCGAGCTGCTCGGCGCGTGGCGCTTGGGCCAGGCCGCGAGCCAGGGCCTGGATCTCGCGCAGTTGCTGGCTGGCGTGGCCGGCCAGGTTGGCTAGTTCGGGGCCGGCGTCAGCGGCGAGCGCCGCCAGCCCCAGGCTCTGTTGCAGCGCCGCCAGTTGCCGGCGCAGCGGCCGCCATTGGCGCTCCAGGTCGCAGGCGCCGAGGAGGACGGCCAGGCGGTTGTCGTCGTCGGCCTCGCCGTGCTCGCGCAGGAAGCGCCGCAGGCGGCCGCGCCGCAGCAGGCGCAGCGGGTTGAGCCGGGCCAGCCAGGTGCGTGCCTCGAGCACCTGGCGGGCGTGGGCCTGGAAGCGTTCGAGGTTGTTCTCTTCGAGCATGGCGAGGGCCGGCGACAGCAGCGGCGCGTGCCGTTCGAGGTCGAGCTGGCGCAGTTGCCGTTCGATCTGCTCGGCCTCCGCCAGCAAGCCGTCGCCACGGCTCGGCTGTCCTGGCGCGGCGTCGCGGAACAGCGGCAGCCAGTGGGCCAGGCGCTGGCGCTGCTCCTCGCGCAAATTCAGCAGGGTACCGACCTGGCTTGCCAGCCAGGCGCGGTAGGGCGTCGGGTCGTCGACCTCGAAGCTCGCCGGGTGTTCGTCGAGGGCTTTCTGCCGGGCGTTCTCCGCTTCGCCGAAGGCGCGCAGGCTGTCGGCGAAGGCTTGCAGGGTGGCCTGGTCGGTGGCGAAGGCGCGCAGTTGCGCCAGCGGGCTGCCTTCGTAGCGGGCCGGTAGCCAGAGGCGGACCAGCGGCGCGCAGTTTTCCTCCAGGCGCGCCAGGCTGCCGATGTCCAGCGCCGCCAGGCGCTGGCGCAGGGCCGGGAAGTCCAGCGGCGGCGAGCCTTTCTCCAGCTCGATCAGTTCGCCGAGCAGGCGCCGGTAGCTCAGCCCGGTGGCCTCGTCCACGCGGTGCAGGCTCTGGTGGTAGCGGTCCAGTTCGCCTTCCAGCGCCTCGATACGCGCCGCCAGGCGCTCGCGCTGGCGCTCCCAGCCCTGGGCGCCGCCGGCGTCGGCGAACAGCGCTTCGAGTTGCTCGCGGATGTTGCGGATCACCGGTTCGCGGTCGCGGTTGACGTCGTTGAGCATGACGATGCGCTGGCCCAGGCCCTCGGCCACCAGGCGCTTGTGCACCACTTCCAGGGCGGCGTGCTTCTGGCAGACGATCAGCAGGCTGCGCTGGCGGCCGATGGCGTCGGCGACCATGTTGACGATGGTCTGGCTCTTGCCGGTACCGGGCGGGCCTTCCACCAGCAGCCCCGGGCTCTGCCGGGCCTGCAACACGGCGGCCTCCTGGGACGGGTCGCTGGCCACGGTGAAGTAGCGCTGCAACTCCGGCGGGCTCTCGCGGGCTTCCGGCTCGCCGTTCTCGCGCAGGCGCAGCGCGGTCTCCAGGCCGGTGCCGGAGGGCGGCAGGCTCTTTAACTGGCGCAGGTCCTCGCCGATCGCCTGGCCCATGAAGGTGACGTGGAACAGCACCGCGGCGCAGGCCAGTTGGTCCTGGTAGGGCGTGACCTCGGTGGAACTCGGCGGCAATCCTTCCAGCACCCGCCCGCGCGGGGTGGCGAGCAGGCCGAAGGCATCCATCACGTCGGCGGCGCGCAGCGCGGAGCGGCCGAGCAGTTCGTCGGCGACCTTGCGCCAGCGCTTGCACGGCTCGGGGCCGAGCAGGCTTTCCAGGGCCGGGTTGAGGCGCACTTCCTCGCGCTCGCCGTCGAAGGCCAGCGCCACCTGGCCGCGGCTGCCGACTTCCAGTTGCAGCTTCAGCGGCCACAGCAGCAGCGGCACGATGCGCGTGCGGGTGGTGCCGCGCGGGTCGCGGTTGAGCAGGAAGGGGAAGCCCAGGTAGAGGCCGTCGATGCCGGTGTCGCGCTTGTACAGCGAGCTTTGCCGGGACAGCGCGTTGAGCCGCACTTCCAGTTGCGGGTTGGCGAGGAAGCTGTCCGGGTCGAGGCTCACCGCGCGGGCGTTGCGTTGCAGCAGATGGTCGAGCAGGGCGGCGGCGGGGCGTCGCGCGCTGTGCAGTTCGTTGAGGTCGATGCGTGGGGTGCTCTTGCCGATGCTCATGCGCACCAGCGGCCCGCGCATCACCGCGGCGACCACTTTCTTCTCGAAGAAATCGAGGATCTGCGACACGTACTGCTGCTTCTGCGGTTCCAGCCACTGTTCCGGCGGGATCGCCAGCAGCACCAGGACCCTCGCCAACGGCATGCGCCGCTCCAGGCGGAACTGCTCGGCCCATTCGTCGACCCTGGGCACGCCGCTGCGGGCGAAGCCGCTGATGCGTTCGTCGACGCGGCGGTACAGCTCCTGCCGCGAGTGCTGCAACAGGCCGCGCGCGGTCTCCGCGTCGAACAGGTGCACATCGGCGTCGCGGGCCAGGCCGGCGGCTTCCTCGACGATCGCCTCGGCGGCACGGAACTGGCCGATGTTGGCGCTGAGCAGGACGATCAGGTCTTCCTCGGCGATCACCCGGCGCTCGGCCAGGGCCAGCAGGCCGGGGTGCTCGGTGTCCGGCAGGAGGCGCTGGCGCTCCTGCCACTGCGCGGCGAGGCGCGCCCGCGAGGTCGACAGCAGGTAGATGCGCAACTGTTCTTCGGCGAGTTCGATGTGCTGGTGCAGGGCGCGCTGGCGGACGTTCTCGGCGCGGGTCTTGAGCCGCGACAGCCAGCTTTCGGTGTGTAACTGTTCGAGCAGGTCGGGCACCGAGCCGCTGATCAGCCGGTAGCCCTCCAGCGGATGCTCCAGCAGCCAGCCGGGGGTGACGATCTCGCCGCGCTGGATCAGCGGGATTTCCGGGTTCAGCAGCTTGAGCGCCAGCATCAGCCGGAAGTCGTCCTCCAGCCCCTCGTGCTGGGCCACCTGGCGCAGGCCGGCGAGCAGCCTGGGCGACAGGCCGATGTGCTCGGCCCAGGTGACGATCGCCCCGCGCAGCAGGTGGTCGAGGGCCTCCGCCCAGTGCTCGGCCTGGGCCGCGGCCAGGGCGAAGACCGTCGGCTTGCGGAAGCGCCGGGCGCCGAGGGCGATGCTGGCGCCTTCGGCGTCGTCCTTTTCGCTGTCCGCCGAGGCCGGCGCGTCCACCGCCTCGCCGTTCAGCCAGGCCTGTACCTGCGGCCACTGCCAGCGCTGGTGGCGGTCGCGTGCAAGCAGGCCGCGCAGCAGCAGGTGCAACTGCGGGTCGAGGTCGTCGGGCAGCGCCACGCCGTTGGCCAGCACGTGGATCAGGAAGGCGTTGGCGTTGACCCCTTCGAAGCAGGCGCCGCGGGTCAACTGCTCCAGCAGGATCATGCCCAGGCTCCACCAGTCGGAAGCCGCCGCCACGCCGCCGGCGATCGCCTCGGGGGCCATGTAGCGGCTGGTCTCCAGCGGCGAGACGATATCCAGGTCGAATTCCGACAGGCGCGCCGAGCCGAAGCCGCTGATCACCAGGTCCAGCGGCTCGTGGCTGCGCACCAGCAGGCTGGCCGGGCGCAGGTCGCGGTGGCGCAGGCCGGCTTCGTTGAACACGTGCAGGGCGTGGCCCAGCTCGCGGACCACGTGACGCACCGCCTCGCGGTCCTCCAGCACGGTGCCGAGGTCGGCGAGGCTGCCGCCGGTGAGTTCCTCGACCACTTCGTAGGCGCGCTCGTCCCAGCGGCCGGTGGCGAGGATTTCCGGCACGTGTTCGCGCGGCAGGCGGCGGATCACGTCGTAGATCGCCGGGTCCGGCTCGGCGCCCGGGCGATACAGGGTGAGCACCGCCTGGCGGGCGCTTTCCGCATGTTCGGCCAGGTAGCGCTCGCGCACGCCGTCGCTGCTGGCGATCTGCCGCAGCAGGCGCCAGCCGTCGATCAGGGTTTCCGTGACGGCGGGCTGCGGCGTGGCCTCGGCCTGCATCGGCAGCGGGTCTTCGGCCGGCGCGGCGCCGCACTCCAGGCACATCAGGTCGCCGGGTTGCAGCGGGTGGCCGTTGGCGCAGAGCGGGGCGGACGCCGTTGGCGGCTCGCTGGCTGGCGGCGCGATGGCTTCCTGGGTCAGCACCGGTTGCGGTCGCCAGCCGGCGGGATGGATGGCTTCGGCGGAAAGGTCCCAGCCGCAGGGCTGGCCCTGGATCGAGCCTTCGCAGAAGATTTCCGAAAGCGAGCGTTCGCTCTGGCAGTTGGGGCAGAAACGTATCATCGGTATCGATCCATTCAGCGCGGCCGATGGGCGCTGACGCTAAGTTGGTGGCCCTGTTCGCGCAGCAGGTCCTGCAGCCGCAGCAGGTCGTCGCGGCGCGGGATGCCGGCCATCCACACGCTGCCGTCATGGTCGAACATCAGGTCGAGGGCCTTGTCGTCTTCGCGCAGTGGCCGCTGGTAGCCGCCGAGGCGCGCGCGGCCGAGTTCGGTGAGCAGGCTCAGGCGCTGGTTGTCGCTGCCGCGCAGGGCCAGGCTCTGTTCGGCGTGCTGTTGGTAGGGGTCGCTGATCAGCGCGTCGATCAGCCCGGCGGCCTGTTCCAGCTGCACGTGCAGATGCTCCAGCGGGTAGCCGCTGTAGACCAGGATGTCGGCGCGGCTGCGCTGGCGCAGTTCGCCGAGCAGGGCGAGGAGGGCAGCGAACTGCTCGAAGGGTTCACCGCCGGAGACGGTGATGCCCTCGGCCTGCTCCAGCCATGGCTGGATGTCTGCGAGCAGGCGTGCCAGGGCGATGCGCCGCCGGCCTGGCCCCCAGGTATCGGCGGAGATGCAGCCGGGGCAGCGGATACTACAGCCCTGGAACCAGATGCCCAGGCGCCGTCCCGGGCCCAGGGTGGTCACCGGGAAATGCACCCGCGACAGGCTCAGTTCCATCTCAGCGGCGTTCCAGGGTCAGGCCGTCGGCGTCCAGGGCGCTGATCAGGAAGCGCTCGCCCGGCTGCGCGTCCTGGTCGAACAGTGCCCGCGACAACGGGTTGAGCAGGCGCGCTTCGAGCTGGTTGCGGATGCCGCGGCCGCCGTTGGACAGGTCGCCCAGGCAGAGGTCGTGCAGCGCCTGGCGCGGCGCCTCGGCCAGTTCGATGACGAGGCGCTGCTCGCGGAGGTCGGCGAAGGTGCCGTCGACCATTTGGGTGAAGATCTGCTCGGCGACGTCGGCGCGGATGAAGTCGAAGACGATGATGTTCTCGCCGATCCGGTTGAGGATTTCCGGGCGGTTGAGAACCAGCTTGAAGTAGCGCTCGATCTCGCCGTGGACCTTGCCCTGCACCGCCTCGAAGGGCTCGCCGGGGAGCACGTTGGCGACCCGTTCGCCGTTCTCCCCCTGGCGGTAGATGCCCAGGTTCGAGGTGAACACGATCAGCGCCTCGGAGAAGTACACGCGATCGCCGCGCCCGGAGGTGAGCACGCCGTCGTCGAGGATCTGCAGGAACTTGTCGAGGATCCGGGGGTGGGCTTTCTCGATCTCGTCGAAGAGCACCACGCTGAAGGGTTTTTCGCGGATCGCGTTGGTCAGTTCGCCGCCGACGTCGTAGCCGACGTAGCCGGGCGGCGCGCCGATCAGGCGCTGGTCGGCATGCTCGGCGCTGAACTCGGACATGTCGAAGCGGATGTAGGCGCTCTCGTCGCCGAACAGCAGGCTGGTGACGGTCTTCGCCAGCTCGGTCTTGCCGACCCCGGTGGGCCCGGCGAGGAAGGCCACGCCGCGCGGGCGGTTGCCCTTGCGGCTGGCGCCGACCCCGGTCATCGCGCGCTTGACGATGTCCAGCATGTGGGTCACCGCGTGCTGCTGGCCCTTGACCCGGCGGCGGACGATCTCGTCGGCCTGGCGGATGCGCTGGCGGTCGATCTTCAGCCAGGGGTCTTCGGTGACGCCGACCTTGTAGCGGCGCACGGCGTCGGCGATGCGTTCCATGGCCAGGCCTTCCACGCGCGCCAACTGGACGATGGCGTTGAGATCGAGGAGCAGCAGGCCTTCGGTGTTCTCGACGAAGGTCGCGGCGGCCTGTTGCAGGGCCTCCTCGGCGACGCCCGTGCCGCCGAGCCCGCGGAGCAGCGCCGGGGCCAGGGCCCGGCGCGCCGCCTGGTCGGGCTTCGACACCGGGATATGGCGCAGGCGCGGGTTGTCCACCAGCAGCCAGTCGGGCAGGTCGCCTTCCTTTTCCACCACCCACAGCACGCTGTTGAAGAACGGTTTGCGCTGTTCCCCGGCGGGACGGCTGCGGGCCTGGTGGGAGAGTACCAGGGCCTGGGTGAACAACTGATGCTCGGCGGCGCTCAGGGCGTCGTTGCGCACCGCCAGGCGCGAGGCGAAGTCGACGATCAGGGCGATCGGCTCGCCGCTACGGTTGACCAGGCGTTGCAGGGTCGCGCCGAGCAGGTCGATGCCGGCCGGCGCGGCGCCGTCCACCGGGGTCAGGCCGAGGTCGAGAAGCACCTGCGGAGTGGCGCCCGCCTCGCTGCCCGGCCGGCCGAGCACACGGAACCCGGCCAGCGGATCCCAGGCCAGCACCTGGGTGTAGCCGGCGCCCAGCAGGGCGTCGCAGAGGGTCTGGTTGAAGCTCTGCGCAGTGACCGTACCCGGCACCACTTCACAGGCTTGCAGGTCGCGGATGTTCCCGGAGAGGACGAATTGACTCTTGAGGGGCAGGAAGCGCAGGAGGTCGCGCAACCAGCGTGGCTTTTCGAACAGTGCAGTCCCTGGCATCGATAGTCGCTCACAGCGTGTGTCGTGGCCACAGCATATTGCCCCGAGGGCCATGTCTCCAACCCTGACCTCGCCGGAGGCGACGAAACCTGCCAGTCAGGCGTGCGCTGCGTGGGTGGCCTTTCCTCTGCCCGGCTCGGGCGCCTCCTCGTTCCACCCATGCTCGGCAGGGGATCCGCGCCGCCCGCTGGCACTTGGCGCAGGCGCCGCCGCATGCCGGCGGAGAGAGCGGCACCCGCCGCCTACGGTGCCTTGTCGGCCAGTGCCTCCAACAGGTCGGCGGAAGGTACGAAGAACAGGCTGCCGGTCACCGCCCTGCTGTAGTCCAGCAGGCGGTCGTAGTTGCCCGCTGGACGGCCGACGAACATGTTCTCGAGCATTTCCTCCAGTGGCTGCGGCGAGCGCGCGTAGCCGATGAAGTAGGTGCCGAACTCGCCGGAGCCGGGACGGCCGAAGGGCATGTTGTCGCGGAGGATCTTCACTTCCTCGCCGTCCTTGACCAGGGTGGTCAGGGAGCTGTGCGAGCAACTCGGCTTGAGCGCTTCGTCCAGCTCGATGTCGGACAGCTTGGTGCGGCCGATGATGCGCTCCTGCGCCTCGGTGGTCAGGCCGTTCCAGCCGGCCATGTCGTGCAGGTACTTCTGTACCAGCACGTAGCTGCCGCCGGCGAAGTCCGGGTCCTCGTCACCGACCAGGGTATGGCGGGCGACGTCGCGACCGGTCGGGTTCTCGGTGCCGTCGACGAAGCCGACCATGCTGCGCATGTCGAAGTAGCGGAAGCCGTGGACCTCGTCGACCACCTTGACCGCTGTGCCGAGCCGGCCGAGCAACTGGGTCGCCAGTTCGAAGCAGAGGTCCATCTGTTCGGCGCGGATGTGCAGCAGCAGGTCGCCCGGGGTGGACACGGCGACCCGCTCGCCGCTGCCGATCTCGCGGAAAGCGTGCAGCGACGCCGGGCGCGGCGAGCCGAACAGGCGTTCCCAGGCGGCGGCGCCGAAGCCGGTCACGCAGGACAGGTCGCCGCCCGGCACGCGCTTGCCGACCGAGCGCACCAGCGCCGCGATGTCGCCGCACAGGGCGCGCACGGCGGCGGCGGGTTCCTCGCCTGGCGCCAGGGTCGCGACGAGGAAGATCGCGCTGCGGGTGATCGGGCTGTCGACCGCTTGGGGTACGGGGGATTCGTTGACCATCCGGGTGTGACCTCATCGAAGCTGGAAAGGCGAGCCTAGCAGAGTCGGAGCACGCTCTGGCTGTCCTCGATCAAGGCCTGCCCGGGGTTCAGCCGTCGTAGCTCCGGCAGCCCCAGCGGAACGCCTGCGCCGCCGCCTCGATCCCGCGCCCGATCACCAGGCGCGGCGGGCTTTCGTCGAGGCCGGGACGCGGCGACAGCGGCCGGCTGTAGAGCACCTCCAGCTCGCCGAAACCATCCAGCGCGGCGCGTTCCGCCGGGTGCGGCGTCGCGCCCTGGCGCCGGGCGAAGTCTTCGAGGTCGCCCTCGGCGTAGGCCATCACCAGCACGCCGCTGTCGCCGCGTACCCGCACCGCGTTCACCAGGCTGCCGTCGATGCGCAGCGGGGTGGCGAAGCGGTAGAGCAGGTCGAGGGTCTCGCCGGGCGCGCGATCCAGCACTTCGACGCCCTCGGCGCGCAGGCGCTCGGCGGTTGCGCGGTCGCGGGCGTCGGGGAAGTCGCCGCGGCAGTGCAGGGCGTCGGCGAACAGCGCGGTCAGGTTCGGTGCTGGCGGGGCAGGGGACGTGCAGGCGGCCGGCAGGAGCAGCGCCAGGCCGGCGGCGAGACGGAGCCGGTAGGGGTGGGCGTTCATGTAGCCTTCCGTTGGCGGACAGTGCGGTGGGAGGAATTGCCAGCAGATGCTTCCGCGATACTGGCGGCCTGCGCTCAGAGCAGTACGGGCAGCGCGTCTTCGCCCAGCCCCGCTTCTCTCAGTCGCGCCCTGGCCCTGGCGGTCGCGCGCACGGCGTCGAGGTCGCAGCCGCGAGGAATATAGACCGGATCGAAGCCTTCGAGCACCAGGTAGGTGGAGGCCTGGCCGCGGGCATTCAGGTAGGCGTTGAAAGCCCGGTCGGCCGGGCGCAGAAAGACATCGCACCAGTACGGCAAGCGCTGCGCGAACAGCGCCTTGGCGATCTCCAGGTGCTCTTCGAACAGTTCGTCCATGCTGCCTCCCTTCTCCTGACGGAATAACGTCACTCTTCGCTACGGCCGTCGCCTTCGCGATCCCTTTCATAGTGCCGTGCCAGCGGAAACGCCGGCAACCAGCCCTCGCGGCGGATGGTCCAGAGTTCGTAGGTGGGCTGGAACTGGTCGGGAGCGTCGAGGGCGCCGAGGCTGACCTCGATCTCGTCGGCGCTGCGCGAGAACACCGACGAGCCGCACTGCGGACAGAAGAAACGCCCGGCGTAGTCGCGGGTCTCGCCCTCGATGCTCACCGCCTCCTCGGGGAAGATCGCCGAAGCGTGGAACAACGCGCCGTGGTGCTTGCGGCAGTCGAGGCAGTGGCAGAGGCCGACCCGATAGGGCTGGCCGCTCGCCACCAGGCGGACCTTGCCGCAGAGGCAGCCGCCGGTGAATCGATCCATTTCGGAACTCCTTTGCAAGGCGTTGGGGCGTTCAGCCCTTGAAAGCCTTCTCTATGGCGGCGATATCGATCCTGCCCATCGTCATCATCGCCTCGAAGGCACGCCTGGCCGCCGCGCGGTCGGGGCTGGCGATGGCTTCGCTGAGAACGCGCGGGGTGATCTGCCAGGAGATGCCCCATTTGTCGCGGCACCAGCCGCAGGCGCTTTCCTCACCGCCATTGTCGACGATGGCGTTCCACAGGCGGTCGGTCTCGGCCTGGTCGTCGGTGGCGACCTGGAAGGAGAACGCTTCGCTGTGGCGGAAGGCCGGGCCGCCGTTGAGGCCGAGGCAGGGAATGCCCATCACCCGGAACTCCACCGTCAGCACGTCGCCCTCCTTGCCGGAAGGGTAGTCGCCGGGCGCACGATGGACAGCCAGCACGGCGCTGTCAGGAAATGTCTCGGCGTAGAAGGTCGCGGCCTCCAGGGCGGCACTGTCGTACCAGAGGCAGATGGTGTTCTTGCTGATCATGGCTGGGTCTCCATGGGCGGGGGCGACCGTGGAAGTCTAGACCTGCGGGCGTTTCGAGCCGTGCTGGGCGCCGAACGGTGGCGCTGCCGGGCGATCGCATGCGCAGTTGCAGTTCCGCTTCGGGCGTAAATAGAATGAGACTCATTATCATTAGTGTCGTGGACTGCCATGCTCCCTCCCGCCAGCCCCCATCCACCGCAAGAAGAACGGCCAGCGTGCCCGACGGCCTCGATAGGCAAACCCCGCGTCGAGCATGGAAGCCGGCTCCGGCAATGGCTTCGCCTGTGCCTGGGCAATGCCCAGGATGCCGCCGATTTCGCCCACGGCACCTTCGTGCGCGTGTTCGCCTGGCGTAGCGCCGAGGCCTTCCGCGAACAGTGCTGCTACCTGAGCGCGAGCGTCCGGGCGCTGATGAGCGACAGCTTCCGCCGCTGCGCCACCGAGCAGGCCTATCTGGACAGCCTGGCCGCGCGGCCGGAGCCGCTGGACATTCCAGCGCAAACGCGACTGTCGATCCTGGAGACCCTGACTGCCATCGACCTCGCCCTCGACGGCATGGGCGAGCGTACCCGCCAGGTGTTCCTCGCGGTACAGCTCGAAGGGCTTACCTACAGGTCGGCCGGCGAGCGCCTGGGCGTCTCGATGACCACCGTGGAGAACCACATGGTTCGCGCCATGACCCGCTGCCTGTTGCTCTGCAAGGACTGACCATGGAACTGGAGATCGAGGTGCTGGAGGCCGCCGCCACCTGGTACGTGCGCTTCGGCGCGGAACCGCCGAACGATGGCGAGCGCCAGGCCTGGCGCGAATGGCTGGAGGCCGACCCGCGACACCGTCGGGCCTGGGAGCGTATCGAGCGCTTGCAGGGCCAATGGGCGGCGCTGCCGGCGGAGACCTCCCTGCACACGCTGGCAGGCGTGCATGCGCGGCGCCGAGCGCTGCTCAAGACGCTCGCCCTGCTGGCCTGCGCCGCGGGTAGCGGCTGGCTGGCGAGCGGCGGCCTGCCTTACCGTGCGCTCCTCGCCGGGGAGCGCACGGGCGTCGGCGAACGCCGCCAACTGCGCCTGGCGGACGGTACCCGGGTCGACCTGAGCAGCGCCACCGCGCTGGACCTGGCCTACGACGAAAGCCTGCGCCAGGCGTACCTGTGGCGGGGCGAGATCCTCGTGGAAAGCGCGCAGAGCGCTCGCCCGTTCCTCGTGCACACCGCACAAGGCAGCGTGCGCGCGCTGGGAACCCGTTTCAGCGTGCGTTGCGAGGGGCCGCGCACGCGCGTTTGCGTCCTCAGCCATGCAGTGGAGCTACGCCCGTTGCAAACGCCGACCCGGCCGATGCGCCTGCCAGCCGGCCAGCAGGCTCTCTTCGACGAGCGACGCGGCTACTCGTCGACGCCCTTGCGCGAAGGCGAAGGCAGTTGGACGCAGGGCGTGCTGACGGTGGTGGACTGGCCGCTGGGCGAGTTCATCGCCGAGCTGTCCCGCTATCGCGCCGGGGTGTTGCGCTGCGCCGCCGAGGTGGCGGAGCTGCGCCTTTCCGGCACCTACCGCCTGGACCGGATCGACGCGGTCCTGCAAAACCTGGGCAAGTCGCTGCCCGTGCGCGTGCGCTACCTGACGCGTTACTGGGTCACCGTCGAGTCGGTCTGAAGGACAGACGCAGAACAACGTCGCGGGCTTGCCGATGGTCATTCTTGTTCGGCCAACACATGAAGCAGCCGCGGACGTTGCCAAACAGGAAAATCTGATGTCGCATTCCCTTCCGGGTTCCTGCGCACTACGTCCGGCTCATCGTTACCGATGCGTTTCCCTGCCTATGCGCCCGAGTTCTCGGCCAGGGCCTGGGAGGGGGCTTCGGCACGACCTGTCCCACGCCTGCGCCAGACCGGCCAGGTGGACGAGGCCCCGCTCGCAGCAGCGACGGCAGGAGGGCTCTTGGCTGTCGCTGCGCCAGCGTGACGAAGCTGGCGGCGCCGAGGATTCCGATCTGCGCTACCCTATGCCGCGTTTCGCCCGGCCTCGCCGGGCTTTCCGGGCAGCGCCTCGGCGGCGCGCCCTCGACCATGCAAGGACAACCCATGGAAGCGGTCTCCGTCTCGCAGCATCTGGCTGCTCTGTTCGAATCCCACCGGATCGACTGCGTCGTGCACGGCGAATGGGTGGCGCCAGCCGGGCGGCTACCGGCGATTCGCGCCACCTGGTATGCGGGGGAGAAGACCGGACGGCTGGACGTCGATGTGCTGCTGGAGGACGAGCGCCAGTTGCAGGAAGCCTTCGCCGGCATCGGCAGCGGCGAGGGCGGCTTGCAGGACGCGTTGCGTAACTTCGCCTCCAACTCTTTCCACGTGCTGCTTTCCGCGCTCTGGGGCCAGGCCGAGGAGGACCAGGTGATGGTGGAGAGCTGGGAGATCGGCGAGCGGCGTTTCGAGGTGCATATCGGCAACCTCGGCCTGCGCGGCGCCGAGGGCAAGGCGCCGCCGCTGCCGGCCGGGCTGTTCCCGAGCATCGAGCGGGCGATTCGCGCCGAGCCGCTGGACGCGCGCCTGCACTGGTTCCGGCATTTCTTCTGTGCCTTCGGCAACCAGCGCACGGTGGAGGCGCTGTTCGACAACCAGCCGTGGGAGGCCGGCATGCAGAACCTGGCCGCTCTCGACTGGCAGGATTCGCAGGGCTACTACAGCGTGCGCAACTTCCTCATGCTCAAGCCACTGGCGTAGGCCGCCGCGTCGCGAAGCCCGCAAGGCGGAACCGGACGATGGCGGCTCCATCCATGTCAGGTCGCCCTTCGACGAGTTCGACCCCTACCACAAGACCAGCACTGCGACGATCCTGCGGCCCCTGGCTGACGGCACGATGCAGATGTCGTTCTTCATCGGCAAGCGGCGCCACGACTTCCAGATGAGGCGCGCGCAGGACTGACGCGCCGCGCGTTCAGCCGAGCAGGGCGGCCACCTGCTCGGCCGTGGCCTTGGCCGACTGCGGGTTCTGCCCGGTGACCAGGCGGCCGTCGACCACCACCTTGCTGGTGAACGGCAGCAGGCTTCTTTCGTAGAGCGCGCCGCGTCGTTTCATTTCTTCCTCGACGTTGTACGGCACCTTGCGGGCGACCCCGGCGAGCACTTCCTCGATCCAGGAGTAGCCGGTCAGGCGGCGCCCGGCGACCAGCAGGCGGCCATCGTCCAGGCGTGTGTTGAGCAGGCCGCAATAGCCGTGGCAGACCGACGAGACGATGCCGCCGCGCTGGTAGATCTCGCGGGTCAGGCGCTGCAGCCCGGCGTCGTCGGGGAAGTCCCACATCACGCCGTGGCCGCCGGTGAAATAGATGGCGTCGAAGGCCTCCGCGTCGACCTGCTCGGGAGCGGCGGTGTCGGCCAGCAGCGCCAGGCGCGCCTCGTCGGCCAGCCAGGCCTTGGCGCTGGCGTCGGCGTGGGGCCAGCCGAGGGCGCGCGGCTCCAGCGGCGACTCGCCGCCGCGGGGGCTGACCAGGCGTTGCTGGTAGCCCCGGGCGGCGAAGATCTCGTAGGCATGGGTCAACTCCGACAGCCACAGCCCGGTGGGCTGGGTCGGATCGGCATAGTGGGCGACGTTGGTGACGACGTGCAGGATGCGCTTGGTCATTGGGTTGACCTTCCTCGGTGAGTGATCCCTTCGGCAGCCGGTTTCGGCAGGCTGTCCGGGTGGGTTGGCGTCACTCTAAGATTCAAGTCGACTTCAAGGTCAAGCGTCGGAAAGCCGCTGCTCCGCCGGCGTGGAAGAGGCCCCCCGCGAGCGGGTTTGCCGTGGACGCCCGACCGTCTGTGGAGGGCCTTCCTCGCGCAGGCGCTCCAGCACGCGCTGGGTGTTTTCCGTGCACTGCAGGCCGTCCGGCTTGTTCTCGATGCTTTCGATGGCCACCAGCAATTGTGCCTTGTTCTGTTCCAGGCGTCGTTGCAGGGCCTCGATCTCGGCCACCTTGCGGCGCAAGCCTTCGAGCAGCTCGCCGTGCTGCCAGGCGCCGTCGCCGCTCGGCAGCAGGCGAGCGATCTCCTCCAGGGAGAAGCCGGCGCCCTGGGCGCCGGTGACCAACTCCAGGATCCACACGGTATCTGCCGCATAGTCGCGGTAGCCGTTGGCCTTGCGCTGCGAGCGGATCAGGCCGCTGGCCTCGTAGAAGCGGATGCGCGATGTCGCCAGGCCGGTGAGCTTGGCCAGTTCGCCGATTTTCATGTCGCACCTCGAAACGCGTTGACCTTCAAGCCTACTTCAAGCCTAGGGTGGTTTCACGGCCGGGCGACGAACTCGCCTCCATCGACGGGTTCGCCAGGCCGCATGGGCGCTACCGCCGGTCGCGTTTTCCTCGTCCAGGCGGCGCAACGCAGGCGGCTTTCTACTCTACACAGGGGACGGCGGCCGCAGGGTGGCGCCGTTGCCTGCATCCACACCGATCGGGAGAAGCGACATGGGTTACGTGACAACGAAGGATGGCGTCGAACTCTTCTACAAGGACTGGGGGCCGCGCGACGCCCAGGTGATCTACTTCCATCATGGCTGGCCACTGAGTTCCGACGACTGGGATGCGCAGATGCTGTTCTTCCTCGCCGAGGGCTTTCGCGTAGTGGCCCACGACCGCCGTGGCCACGGTCGTTCCAGCCAGGTCTGGGACGGCCATGACATGGACCACTACGCCGACGACGTGGCGGCGGTGGTCGAGCGCCTCGGGGTGCGCGGGGCGATCCATGTCGGCCATTCCACCGGCGGCGGCGAGGTCGTCCACTACATCGCCCGCTATCCCGACGACCTGGTGCCGAAGGCGGCGATCATCAGCGCGGTACCGCCGCTGATGGTGAAGACCGAGGGCAATCCGGGCGGCCTGCCGAAGAGCGTCTTCGACGATCTCCAGGCGCAGCTCGCGGCCAATCGCGCGCAGTTCTACCAGGACATTCCCGCCGGCCCGTTCTATGGCTACAACCGTCCCGGGGCGCAGCCCTCGGAAGGGATCGTCCGCAACTGGTGGCGGCAGGGCATGATGGGCGGCGCCAAGGCCCACTACGATGGGATCGTGGCCTTTTCCCAGACCGACTTCAGCGATGACCTGAAGCGCATCGACATCCCGGTGCTGGTGATGCATGGCGACGACGACCAGATCGTGCCCTACGAGAATTCCGGCGTACTCTCGGCGAAGCTGTTGCGCAACGGCACGCTGAAGATCTATCCGGGGTTCCCGCACGGCATGCCGACCACCCAGGCCGAGGTGATCAACGCCGACCTGCTGGCCTTCATCCGCGGCTGAGCGCGCCGGGTGCCGGGGCGCGCTCCCGGCACCCGGTCGGGGCTCAGGCGGCGCGGAAAAAAAAGCGTTGACCTTGAAGTCGACTTCAATCTTATCGTCGGGCCACTGTCCTCATGAGGTAGGCCCATGAACCTGTTCGACACGCTGACGCTTCCCAACGGCTCGACCATTCCCAATCGCCTCGCCAAGGCCGCCATGGAGGAGAACATGGCCGATGCCGCGCAGGCCCCCTCCGAACGCCTGATGCGCCTCTACCAGGCCTGGGCCGACGGCGGCGCCGGGCTGCTGATCAGCGGTAACGTGATGGTCGACAGCCGTGCCATGACCGGCCCCGGCGGGGTGGTCCTGGAAGACGACGCGCAACTGGAGAAGTTCCGCCGCTGGGCGCGCATCGGGCGTTCCGCCGGCGCGCAGTTCTGGTTGCAGATCAACCATCCCGGCCGGCAGATGCAGGCCAATCTCGGCCAGCAGGCCTGGGCGCCCTCGGCGGTGCCGCTGGAACTGGGCGGGATGTCCAGGCACTTCGCTACGCCGAAGGCGATGGACGAGGCGATGATCGCCGAGGTGATCCAGCGGTTCGCCCGCAGCGCCGGCCTGGCCGAGCGGGCCGGCTTCAGCGGGGTGGAGATCCATGCCGCCCACGGTTACCTGCTCAGCCAGTTCCTCTCGCCGCTGAGCAACCGCCGCAGCGACGCCTGGGGCGGCTCCCTGGAGAATCGCGCGCGCCTGCTGCTGGAGATCGTCCGGGCGGTGCGTGCCGAGGTTGCCCCTGGCTTCGCGGTGGCGGTGAAGCTGAATTCCGCCGACTTCCAGCGCGGCGGCTTCAGCGCCGACGATGCCCGCGAGGTGGTACGGATGCTCGATGGGCTGGGCGTCGACCTGGTCGAGCTGTCGGGCGGCAGCTACGAGGCGCCGGCCATGCAGGGCGAAGCGCGCGACGGGCGGACCCTAGCCCGCGAGGCCTACTTCGTCGAGTTCGCCCGCGACATCCGCGCGGCGGCGCGGATGCCGGTAATGGTCACGGGCGGCATCCGCCGGCGGCCGGTGGCCGAGCAGGTGCTGGCCAGCGGGGTGGACATGGTCGGCATCGGCACGGCGCTGGCGATCGAGCCGAACCTGCCGCGCGACTGGCGCGCCGGCAAGGACTCGGCGCCGCAGTTGCGGCCGATAACCTGGAGGAACAAACCCCTGGCCTCGCTGGCGAACATGGCCGCGGTGAAGTTCCAGTTGCGCAAGCTGAGCCGGGGCAGGGCGACCAACCCACGGGTGTCGCCGCTGTGCGCGTTGCTCGCGCAGCAGGCCGGCGCGCTCCTGCAGACCCGCCGTTACCGGCGGCTCATGCGTTCGCGCGCCGAAGCCTGAGCACCGTCAGCGCCTCAGGCGCCGTTGCGGTCGAGTTCGGCCAGCTTGCCCGGCAGGCCGAACCAGGCGTCGTGGTCGTCGGGCGCCGGCTTCTTGCGGGTGATCTGCGTCCAGTTGGGATGCGCGGCGAGTTCGCCATTGAGGGCGATGAACTGCCGTTGCCCGAGCGGCACCTCGTCCTCGGCGCGAATCGCGGCGACCGGGCATTCCGGCTCGCAGAGCGCGCAGTCGATGCATTCATCGGGGTGGATGACGAGGAAGTTGGGGCCTTCGTAGAAGCAGTCCACGGGACAGACTTCCACGCAGTCGGTGTGTTTGCAGCGGATGCATTCTTCCAGCACGACGAAGGTCATGATCGTCCTCCCTGGCTCAGGCGTTCGTAGCGGCGGGCGTCGCCAGCCGTTCCAGGCGCGCCGGCACGTACTTGTGCCAGGGCGTGCCGGCGAGGAAGTCGCGCTGGGTGCAGTCGGTCACCTCGTTGGGCGCCACGCCCCGGCGCACCACCTCGCCCTCGGCGTTGCGGTAGTCCAGGCCCTGGCCGTTGGGCAGGGAGATATTGCCCGGCTGCATCATGTCGCTGATCTCCACTTCCGCCTCGACGTCGCCGCGGCGGGTCACCACGCGCAGCACCTCGCCGTCGGCGCAGCCCAGCGCCTCGGCGTCCTGCGGGCTGATGCGCAGGGTGCCGTAGCGCCCGCGGCGGTGCCAGCCGGTGTCGCGCACGGCGGTATTGCTGGTGTCGCTGCGCCGCTCGCCGGCGGCGAGGATGAACGGGTAGGCCGGATCGTGGGGTGGCGCGCTGTGGGCGAGCTTGGCCAGTTCCGGCAACAGTTCGGGGATGTGCAGGTTTATCCGCTGTTCGGGACGGGCGACGGCCTGCCAGCTTTCGGCGTAGGTGGTTTCGGCGAAGACCACCCCGGAGGGGTTGTCGAGCATGGCCTGGAACAGGCGGTCGGCGGCCAGCGGCGGCAAGCCGTCGAAGCCGGCGCGGGCAGCGGTCTTGCGGTTGTTCAGCACGTGCAGTTGGCAGATGCCCCAGATCGCCGCGGCCGCTTCCATGCCGGCGGGCAGGGTCGGGCCGAGGGTACGGTAGAGCAGGACCGGCGCGTATTTCATGACCTTGGGGCGGGTCGCCGCGGCGGCGAGGAAAGCCGCCGAGAACGCCTTGCGCCCGAGCTTCAGGGCCAGGCGCAACGGCCGGTAGTCTTTCTCGCCGAGCACGCCCATGGCTTCCAGCAGGCGGGCGTGGATCTCCGCTTCCGGCAGGGTGCCGGGGCGCGCCGGGAACAGCGGCGCGCGCAGATGGAAGGCGTTGCGCGGGAATTCCAGGTTGAAGAAGGTCGCCTCGGCTTTTTCGAACTGGCTCGCCGCCGGCAGCACGTAGTCGGCGTGGCGCGCGGTCTCGGTCATGGCCACGTCGATCACCACCGACAACTCCAGGGCGCGCATGGCTTCGCGCATGCGCTGGCTATCGGCCAGCGAATGCAGCGGGTTGCCGGTCTCCACCAGCATGGCGCGATAGCGCTTGGGATGGTCGGTGAGGATTTCCTCTGGAATCACGTTGCAGGGAATCAGGCCGATGATGATCTTGGCATTGGCCACCGGGCTGCGCTTCTCGACGCGTGGCGCGCCCTTCTTGCCCATCGAGGTATCGCCCTTGCTCGCCTTGGACAGCGAGAGGAAGGGCACGAAGGCGTTGCTGGTGCCGGGGCGCCCGTAATGGCCGGTGAGCAACCAGACCAGGCGTTGCAGGTAGCTGCCGAGGGTCGAGTGCAGGTTCATCTGCATGCCCAGGTCTTCCAGCGCCGATACGCTGCTGGCGCTGGCGATACGCCGGGCGGCGGCGCGCAGCTTGTCTTCCGCCACCCCGCAGGTCTCGGCGCAGTAGGCCACCGGGATGGCGTTCAGTTCGTCGACGATGTGCTCGTAGCCGCTGGTGTGTTCGGCCAGCCAGTCGCGCGCCAGCAGCCCGTCCTGGACGATGATCCCGACCAGCGCCGCCAGGCACCAGGCGTCGGTGCCCGGACGGATCTGCAGGTGGAAGTCGGCCAGGGCGGCGGTTTCGCTCAGGCGCGGGTCGATCACGATGATCGAGCGTGCGGGGTCCTTGGCCATGGCGTTGAGCAGCACGCGGGCGCGGGCGAAACCATGGGATTGCCAGGGATTCTTGCCGATCAGGATGGCCACCTCGCAATGCTCGAAGTCGCCGTGCACGCCGGTACCGAACATCTTGCCCTGGACCCAGAACTCGCCGGTCTTTTCCTGGGCCAGGGCGTTGGAGCGGTACTTCACCCCGAGGGCCTTCAGCGTGCTGTCGCCGTAGGCGCCGCCGAGGTGGTTGCCCTGCGCGCCGCCGCCGTAGTAGAGGATGCTTTCGCCGCCATGCCTGCGCTTGATGGCGAGGAACTTCTCCGCCACCTCGCGGATCGCCGTGTCCCAGTCGATGGCTTCGTAGCTGCCATCGGGGCGCCGGCGCATCGGCGTGTCCAGGCGGTCGGCGCCGTTCTGGTAGTAGTCCATGCGCTGCGATTTCTCGCAGACGTAGCCCTGCGAGGCGGGGTGGTCGTCATCGCCGCGGATCTTGCTGATGCGGCCATTCTCGGTCTGCACTTCCAGCCCGCAGTTGAGGCTGCAGAGGATACAGGCGGTCTTCTTCCATTGCGGGGACGGCGTAGTCACGGTGTGTTCCTCGTTGTTGTCGTTGCCGGCGCAACCTGGGGCGCACCCCAGCCGTGCGGGCTTCGTTCTTTCGGGACTGCCTGACGCTGTGCTGCAAGGACGACGCGCGGGCGGCACACGGAACCCCGTCGTATCGGCCTTTCCCTCTCATGCTCGACGCTTCTACAGTTCCGAATCGGAACTTACTATGCGGGCGCTGATATGGGACCCGTCCGTAGTGCTGGTTTGTCCGATCCTGGCAGGAGCGCGCCGGGTCCATGACCTTTTCGGCCGGATACTAAGTTCCAATTTGGAACTGGTCAAGCTCCGAAGCGGCCCCCTAGAATGGACGGAGGTTTTTCCGGGAGAACCCCATGAAATGGCAAGAAGTCGGCGAAACGCCCTGTTCGATGGCGCGCAGCCTGGCGATCCTCGGCGACCGCTGGACGCTGCTGATCCTGCGCAACTGCTTTCTCGGCATGCGCCGCTTCGATGAGTTCCAGGCCAGCCTCGGGGTCACCCGTCAGGTACTGGCCGACCGCCTGAGCCGGCTGGTGGAGGCGGGCGCGCTGAAGAAGGTGCCTTACCAGGAGCGACCGCCGCGCTACGAGTACCGCCTCACCGAGATGGGCCACGACCTGCATCCGGTGCTGCTGGCCCTGGCCAACTGGGGCGACCGCTGGCTCGACGAGGGCCGCGGCGCTCCGGTGGAGTACGTGCACAAGGCCTGTGGCCACAAGTTCCGGCCGACCATGGTCTGCCCGGAGTGCGGCGAGCCGGTGGGGTCGCGCGATGTGACGGCGGTGCCGGGGCCGGGGTTCGCGGCGATGGCTGGCAAGCTCGCGCAGAACTGAATCCGCGCGCGCTCTGCCAAGGGCGGGCCGCGACCCGCTCGGTTCGCTCAGCCGGCCTTGCGGAAGACGAACATCAGCCCCACCACGATCAGCCCCATGCCCAGCAGGCTGAGCCAGCCGAGGCGGTTGCCGAAGACCATGAAGTCCATGATCGCGGTCACCGCCGGCACCAGGTAGAACAGGCTGGTGACGTTGACCAGGTTGCCCTGGGCGATCAGCCGGTAGAGCAGCAGGGTCGCGCCCACCGAGACCACGACGCCCATCCATAGCGCGGGGACCAGGAAGCCGGCGTTCCATTCGAACTCGAACGGCTGGAAGGCCACGAACGCCAGGCACAGGCCGAGGCCGGCGAGGTACTGTAGGGGCAGGGTGCCCAGCGGGTTCTCGCGGATGCCCTTCTGCATGATCGAGCCGCCGGTGACGCCGGCCAGCGCCAGCAGTGCGCAGAGGATGCCGGCCGTGGACATCCCGGCCAGGCCGATGCCCTGGTAGACCACCAGCACCAGGCCGGCCAGGCCCAGCAGCAGCCCGAACAGGCGCGCCGGCGACTGCCGGCGTTCGAGGATGACGGCGGTGAGGATCGGTTGCACGCCGAGGATGGTCGCCATCATGCCGGGAGTGACCTGCAGCTTCAGCGAGAAGATATAGAAGATCGGATAGATCCCCAGCATCACCAGGCCGGTGAGCAGGGCCTTGCCGCGCTCACGCGCGCTGCGCGGCGTGCGCAGCCTGAGCAGCGGGGCGAGCGGCAGCAGGCAGGCGAGGGCGATGCCGAAGCGGAACACCAGGAAGGCGAACGGCGAGGAATGCGCCAGGCCCCATTTCGAGGCGATGGCCCCGCTGCTCCAGAGCAGGACGAAGAGGCTGGTGCTGGCCAGGCCGGCCAGTGCGGATTTGTTCAGTGCAAACATGGATCTGCCACCTTGTAGTCGGGCATGCCGCGGGCTCGGGCCGGCGGCGGACGGCACGCCTCGGCAGCGGATGGCGCTGCTTGCGGCGGGCTGTGGAAGAGAGTTGGGGCGCTACCGCGCTCGTCAGGGACTGACGCCCGGCGGCGGGCAGGCGGCCGAACCGGGAGGGGGAGGCGGAGGCGAGGCGACTACAGGAGGGGAAACGCAGCCCAGGCTGGCGCACGGCTGGAGCGCGCCGACCTCGCCGGTGGCTACCGGAAGGGCGGGGAGCGAGCTGTGCGAGCGCTGGTTCATGGAGGCTATCCGGTCGATGAAGACAACGAGAGGGACTATAGCGGGCCGTCCGGGATTTGACGAGCCTGTGGGCGAGCCTTGCGCTAAAACGCCAGCCCGGCGACAAACCGGGCCGGCGCCGGGCTTCACTTGCCGGTCTTCACCGTGTTCCAGGTGCGCGTGCGCACGCGGTCGATCTTCTGCGGCATGGATTCCAGGGCGAACAGCTTGGCCATCTTCTCCTGCGGCGGGTAGATCGCCGGGTCGGCCTTGATCTCGGCGTCCACCAGCGGGTCGGCGGCCAGGTTGCCGTTGGCGTAGTGCACATGGTTGCTGATCGCGGCCATCACCTCGGGACGCAGCAGGTAGTTCATGAAGGCGTAGCCGGCCTTCTCGTCGGGCGCATCGACCGGCATCGAGACCATGTCGAACCACAGCGGCGAGCCTTCCTTCGGCGTCGAGTAGCGCACTTCCACGCCGTTGTTGGCCTCCTTGGCGCGGGTCGCGGCCTGCAGGATGTCGCCGGAGAAACCGACCACCATGCAGATCTCGCCGTTGGCCAGGTCGCTGACGTACTTCGAGGAGTGGAAGTAGCGGATGTACGGGCGCACCTTCAGCAGCGCCGCCTGGGCCTGCTTGTAGTCGTCGGCCTTCTGGCTGTGGTGTGGCAGGCCGAGGTAGTTGAGGGTGATGGGCAGCAGCTCGGGGCCGTTGTCCAGCACCGCCACCCCGCACTTGCTCAGTTTCTGCATGTATTCGGGCTTGAAGAAGATATCCCAGGAGTCCAGCGGCGCGTCGTCGCCGAGCACCGCCTTGATCTTCGCCGGGTTGTAGCCGATGCCGGTGGTGCCCCAGAGGTAGGGGAAGCCGTACTGGTTGCCCGGATCGTTGACCTCCAGGGCCTTGAGCAGCACCGGGTTGAGGTTCTTCCAGTTGGGCAACCGGGACTTGTCCAGCTTCTTCAGGGCGCCGGCCTGGATCTGCTTGGCCATGAAGTGGTTCGACGGGAATACCACGTCGTAGCCGGATTGGCCGGTCATCAGCTTGCCGTCGAGGGTCTCGTTGCTGTCGTAGACGTCGTAGGTGGCCTGGATGCCGGTTTCCTTGGCGAAGTTCGCCACGGTTTCGGGAGCGATGTATTCGGACCAGTTGTAGATCTTCAGGTTGTCCGCGGCGAGGGTTGCACCGCTGCCGCAAGCGAGGGCGAGGAGGGTGAGGGAAGCGATGCGGGTCTTCATTGTTGTAGGTGTCCTGTCGGCTGACGACAGCGTCGGCGACGGACTGGTTCGCCGCCGGCGCTCAGGGGGCGCCGGCAACGCTGGCCGGCACCCGGGTTTTATCCCGCGTTGCCGGAAGCGAGGAAAGGGGCGGCTTTTACCTGCGGGCCCGCAGACAGTAGGCGGCACCGCAACGGGGCGTCGCTCCGCCTGCCTGCCTCAACTCAGGGCGACCTTGACCCCGAGGGCGATCAGCAGGCCGCCGAGCAGCTTGTCCACCACCCCCTGGGCCCTGGCCAGGCTGCGGCGCACCACCGCGCTCTGGATCAGCACCACCAGCAGCGGCCACCAGAGTACGGCGAGGCCGACGATGATGCCGGCGTACCAGAGCTTCTCGGCGAAGCTGGAGTCCAGGCTCAGCACCTGGGTGAACACGGCGAGGAAGAACAGCGTGGCCTTGGGGTTGAGCAGGTTGCACAGGTAGCCCTGGAGGAACGCGCTCCAGTGGCCGACGCGCTGCACGCCGCCGACCGCCAGGTCGAGCGTGCCGCCGCCGCGCGAGCGCAGGGCCTGGATGCCGATCCAGATCAGGTAGACCGCGCCGGTGTACTTCAGCGCGTTGAACAGCCACGGCGTGGTGGTGATCAGCACCGCCAGGCCGGCGACGCAGTAGGCCATGTGGGTGGCCACGCCGAGGATCACCCCCAGCGAGGTCATCATCGCCGCCGAGCGCTGGTAGCGCGCCGCGTTGCGGATGATCAGGAAGAAGTCCGGGCCGGGCGAGAGCATGCCCAGGGTGGCGAGGGTGGCTACGAAGAGCGAGGTTTCCAGCATGATTCGATACGCCTGGCGCAAGGCGGCGCCGGTTCGCTGCGGCGCCGCGGGTCGGTGGTTACTGGGTCAGTTCCTGTTCGCTGAACAGGCCGTCGAAGAGCATGCTCGAAAGATAGCGCTCGCCGGAATCGGGGAGGATCACCACGATGGTCTTGCCCTGCATGTTCGGCTCCTCGGCCAGGCGCACCGCGGCGGCCATCGCCGCGCCGGAGGAGATGCCGCAGAGGATGCCTTCTTCCTGCATCAGGCGCAGCGCCATGTTCTTCGCTTCGTCGTCGCCGATCTTCTCGACCCGGTCGACCAGCGACAGGTCGAGGTTCTTCGGCACGAAGCCGGCGCCGATGCCCTGGATCTTGTGCGGGGCGGGCTTGACCTCCTCGCCGGCGAGGGTTTGGCTGATCACCGGCGAGGTCACCGGCTCCACCGCCACGGCGAGGATCGGCTTGCCCCGGGTGTTCTTGATGTAGCGCGAGACGCCGGTGAGGGTGCCGCCGGTGCCGACCCCGGAGACCAGCACGTCCACCGCGCCCTCGGTATCGTTCCAGATCTCCGGGCCGGTGGTCTTCTCATGGATCGCCGGGTTGGCCGGGTTGTCGAACTGCTGCGGCATGAAGTACTTCCCGGGATCCCCCGCGACCAGTTCCTCGGCCTTCTGGATCGCACCCTTCATGCCCTTCGCCGGTTCGGTCAGGACCAGCTCCGCGCCCAGCGCCTTGAGCACCTTGCGTCGCTCCAGGCTCATCGACGCCGGCATGGTCAGGATCAGTTTGTAGCCGCGTGCGGCGGCGACGAAGGCGAGGCCGATGCCGGTGTTGCCGGAGGTCGGCTCGACCAGGGTCATGCCGGACTTCAGTCTGCCGCTGGCTTCGGCATCCCAGATCATGTTCGCGCCGATCCGGCACTTCACCGAATAGCCGGGGTTGCGCCCTTCGATCTTGGCCAGGATGGTGACGCCGCGCGGGGCGATGCGGTTGATCTGGACCAGCGGCGTGTTGCCGATGGACTGCGCGTTGTCTGCGAAGATGCGGCTCATGATGGTGTCCTTGTCGCATGGAGAAAGATCAATCAGCCTATTCCGCCCCCGCCCGCGCGTCCAGACGCGTTCGAACCAGCGGCGCGCCGCGCGTGTCCACTGTCCAGGAGGGCCGTACCGATGAAGAAACGCTATGCCATTCCCCTGGGCAGCCTGGCGGCGCTGCTTCTGTTGTTGCTGGCGCTGCACCTGGCGCTGCCGTACCTGGTGCGCGACTACCTGAACGGCAAGCTGGCCGACATGGGCGACTACCGTGGGCACATCGCCGACGTCGACCTGGCGCTCTGGCGCGGCGCGTATCGGATCGACGGGCTGAGCATCGTCAAGGACAACGGCAAGGTGCCGGTGCCGTTCCTCGACGCGCCGAGCATCGACCTGTCGGTGAGCTGGCAGGCGCTCTGGGATGATCACGCAGTAGTGGCGCGGGTGGTCTTCGAGCGTCCGCAGCTCAACTTCGTCGATGCCGGCGGCGACCGCGACGCCTCGCAGACCGGTGCCGGCACCGACTGGCGCGAGCAACTGGACAAGCTGCTGCCGATCACCCTCAACGAGGTGCGGGTGGTGGACGGCACCCTGCGTTTCCGCAACTTCACTTCGAAGCCGCCGGTGAACCTGCACGCCTCGGCGCTCAACGCCAGCATCTATAACCTGACCAACGTGGCCGACGCCCGGGGCGAGCGGCCGGCGCGTCTCGAAGGCACGGCGCGGATACTCGGCCAGGCGCCGCTGGAAGTGGCGGCGCATTTCGACCCGCTGAGCGACTTCGAGGACTTCGACCTGCGCCTGCGGGTCACCCGCGTCGAGCTGAAGCGGCTCAACGACTTCGCCAGCGCCTATGGCAAGTTCGACTTCAATGCCGGCACCGGCGACCTGGTGCTGGAGGCCCAGGCTAAGCGCGGTCAGCTGGATGGCTACATCAAGCCGCTGCTGCGCGACGTGGACGTATTCAACTGGCGGCAGGACGTGGAGGATGGCGACAAGAACCTGTTCCGCTCGGTGTGGGAGGCGCTGGTCGGCGGTGGCGAGACGGTGCTGAAGAACCAGCGCAAAGACCAGTTCGCAACCCGTGTGAGCCTGAGCGGTAATGTCCACCAGCGGGACGTCAGCGCGTTCCAGGCGTTCCTCGGGATTCTCCGCAACGCGTTCGTCGAGGCGTTCAACGCTCGTTTCGAGCGTTCCCCGGCGACGCGCGACGACGACGGCTGAAGACGCGGGCGGAACGGCGGGTCGCGAGGTGGCCGGGCATTCAGTGACTGAATGACCCGTCTGCGTTCACAGTGCGCTTGTCCCCGCGTTATAGTCGGGTTTTCAAACAATACTGAACTGCCCGGTTTTCCAGCCAGGGCGTTACCGTTCGAGGATTTCCTGATGAAGTTCGAAGGCACCCAGTCCTACGTCGCCACCGACGACCTCAAGCTCGCGGTCAACGCCGCCATCACCCTGCAGCGGCCGCTGCTGGTGAAGGGCGAACCGGGCACCGGCAAGACCATGCTCGCCGAGCAGTTGGCCGAGTCCTTCGGCGCCAAGCTGATCACCTGGCACATCAAGTCCACCACCAAGGCCCACCAGGGCCTCTACGAGTACGATGCGGTAAGCCGCCTGCGCGATTCGCAGCTGGGCGTGGACAAGGTTCACGACGTGCGCAACTACATCAAGAAGGGCAAGCTCTGGGAGGCCTTCGAGGCCCAGGAGAGGGTGATCCTGCTGATCGACGAGATCGACAAGGCCGACATCGAGTTCCCCAACGACCTGCTGCAGGAACTCGACAAGATGGAGTTCTACGTCTACGAGACCAACGAAACCATCAAGGCGAAGCAGCGCCCGATCATCATCATCACCTCGAACAACGAGAAGGAACTGCCCGACGCCTTCCTGCGCCGCTGCTTCTTCCATTACATCGCCTTCCCCGACCGCGAGACGTTGCAGAAGATCGTCGACGTGCACTACCCGAACATCAAGCAGTCGCTGGTCAGCGAGGCGCTGGACATCTTCTTCGACGTGCGCAAGGTGCCCGGCCTGAAAAAGAAACCTTCGACTTCCGAGCTGGTCGACTGGCTGAAGCTGCTGATGGCCGACGAGATCGGCGAAGCGGTGCTGCGCGAACGCGACCCGACCAAGGCGATCCCGCCGCTGGCCGGCGCCCTGGTGAAGAACGAGCAGGACGTGCAGCTTCTCGAGCGCCTGGCGTTCATGAGCCGCCGCGCCAGCCGCTGAGTGCGTCGGCCCTTTCCGGGGAAAGGGCTGCGGGGCGGCACGCCAGACAGCGGAGGAACATCCCATGCTCAGCGGAAGTTGCCTGTGCGGCGCGGTAAGCTATGAAATCGACGCGCCCATCGAGTCGGCCAGTCATTGTCATTGCAGCCAGTGCCGCAAGGCCCACGGCGCGGCGTTCGCCACCTACGGCAAGGTGCGCCGCGAGGCGTTCCGCTATGTCGCCGGAGCGGACGCGGTGGCCGAATACCACTCGTCGCCAGGCGTCACCCGTACCTTCTGCCGACACTGCGGATCGAACCTGCAGTGGCTTGGCGGCAACGAGGACCCGACGTACACCTCTATTGCCCTCGGCACCCTCGACTCGCCGCTGCCATCGGTAGCGCAGCGGCACATCTACGTGGGTTCGAAAGCCGACTGGTACGTCATCGCCGACGACCTGCCGCAGGAACACCAATACTGACCGGCGCTCGCGCGCCGGGATCAACGGACAACAGACGAGGTCGCAGCCATGCTGCTCAACCTGTTCAACGAAATGCGCGCAGCCAAGGTGCCGGTGTCGGTGCGCGAGCTGCTCGACCTGATCGACGCCCTGAAGCACCGCGTGGTGTTCGCCGACATGGACGAGTTCTACTACCTGGCGCGCACCATCATGGTCAAGGACGAGCGCCACTTCGACAAGTTCGACCGGGCCTTCGGCGCCTACTTCAAGGGCCTGGAGAAGCTCGACGACCACCTCAAGGCGCTGATCCCCGAGGAATGGCTGCGCAAGGAGTTCGAGCGCCTGCTGACCGATGAGGAAAAGGCGCAGATCCAGTCCCTCGGCGGCCTGGACAAGCTGATCGAGGAGTTCAAGAAACGCCTCGAGGAACAGAAGGAGCGCCATGCCGGCGGTAACAAGTGGATCGGTACCGGCGGTACCAGTCCGTTCGGCTCCGGCGGCTTCAACCCGGAGGGCGTCCGCGTCGGCGACGCCGGCAAGCGCCAGGGCAAGGCGGCCAAGGTCTGGGACCAGCGCGAATACAAGAACCTCGACGACCAGGTCGAACTGGGTACGCGCAACATCAAGATCGCCCTGCGGCGCCTGCGCAAGTTCGCCCGCGAGGGCGCGGCGGAGGAGCTGGACATCGACGGCACCATCGACCACACCGCGAAGGACGCCGGGCTGCTCAACATCCAGATGCGCCCGGAGCGGCGCAACACGGTGAAGCTGTTGCTGCTGCTGGACATCGGCGGCTCGATGGACGCCCACGTCAAGGTCTGCGAGGAGCTGTTCTCGGCCTGCAAGACCGAGTTCAAGCACCTGGAGTATTTCTACTTCCACAACTTCATCTACGAGTCGGTGTGGAAGAACAACCTGCGTCGCAGCAGCGAACGCACCGCCACCTTCGACCTGCTGCACAAGTACGGTCCGGACTACAAGGTGGTGTTCGTCGGCGACGCGGCGATGGCGCCCTACGAAATCACCCAGGCCGGCGGCAGCGTCGAGCACTGGAACGAGGAAGCCGGTTACGTCTGGATGCAGCGCTTCATGGAGAAGTACAAGAAGCTCATCTGGATCAACCCCTATCCGAAGGACACCTGGAACTACACGGCGTCCACCGGCCTGGTCCGCGAACTGGTCAAGGAACAGATGTATCCGTTGACCCTGAGCGGCCTGGAGGAGGGTATGCGCTTCCTCTCGCGCGGTTGAGCCAACTGCCTGCGGGACCGGCGACAGGCGCGGCGGCACGCAACTTGCCTACCCTGTGTATCCCGTCCGCGCGGTAACAGCGCGGCGCGGCCACCGGTAACGATGGGCACGCCATGATCGATTCGACCTTCTCCCGCGCCACCTGGCTCAACTCGCTGCACATGTCGACCCTCACTCTCTCGCTGCTGGAGAAGGAAGGGTTCGCCCGCGAGCAACTGCTCGAAGGCAGTGGCATCACCCCCGCCGACCTGCTCGACCTGCGGCGCCTGATCAGCCCCTGGCAGGAGCAGCAGGTGTTCGCCAACGCCTGCCGGCTCAGCGACGAGCCTGCCCTCGGCCTGCGCCTGGGGCTGCGCACGCGGATTTCCGCCTACGGCCTGCTCGGCTACGCGCTGCTCTCCGCGCCGACCCTCGGCGAGGCGCTGCGCATCGGCCTCAGCTATCCGGTCTTGCTCGGCACCTACTTCCACCTGTCGCTGGAGGTCGCCGACGGCCGCGCCTGGCTGGTGGCCACCGGCTACGGCGAGGACGAGGCGCTGCGGCCATTCAACACCGAGCTTTGCCTGGGCTCGTTGAAGGTCACCTGCGCCGACCTGCTCGGCCAGCCGCTGCCCTTGCTGGAAGCGGCCTTCGACTATGCCGGCGACGAGGCGATGGCGCGGGCCTACGCCGAGGGTTTCGCCTGCGAGTTGCACTTCGAACGCGAGCGCAGCGCCATCGGCTTCGCCGCCGAATGGCTGGAGCGCCCGTTGCCGCTGGCCGACCCGGTGACCCACCGGGAGATGCTGGAACAGTGCCGGCGGCAGAACATCGACCTGGCCGCGCGTCGCGCCTGGCTGGACAAGGTCCGGGCGATCCTCGCCGAGCGCCTGCAGGACCCGCCCGGCCTGGAGGAACTGGCGCGGCGCCTGAACTGTTCGTCGCGCAGCCTGCGCCGGCACCTTCAGCAGCAGCGCACCAGCTACCAGCAATTGCTCGACGAGTTGCGCTTCGCCCGCGCCAAGGAGTTGTTGCAGAGCGGCGACATGCCGATCTACCGGATCGCCGAGGAACTCGGCTTCAGCGAGACCGCCAGCCTGCGCCATGCCTTCCAGCGCTGGAGCGGCCAGCCGCCGAGCCATTTCCGCGCCTGAGCGTTCGCTCAGGCGGAGGGGCTGGTGTCGGCGTGGCGCCGCCGCCGTTCGTCCGCCACCTCGCCCAGGGGCTTTGCCGCGCCGTCGCCAATCCAGGCCATGAAGGCACGATCGAAGCGGAAGTCGGCGCCGCGCAGCCCGACGAGGAAACGCCCTACGTCCTGGGCGTTGCGCTAGTCGCGGCACACTGCGGTGTCGCGGGTGATGGTGTCGCCGTGCCAGCCGAAGACCATCTGTCGTTTCTCTGCGCGCGCTGGAGCGGGCGGGCCAACGACGGCCCGCCCACGGGCCGTCAGGACACCGGGTCTTCGATCAGCCGGTCATAGGGCGGCAGGCCGCTGTATTGGCCCAGGGCTTGCTCGTAGGCGTTCTTCAGGTCGTCGGCGGCGAGGTCGTAGCCGACCAGCAACTGTTCGAGTTCAGCGGCGTTCTGCGGGTCGTCGTTCTGCAACTGCGCGTCGAGTTCGCGGGTGCGCGCGGCGACGCACTGGATCGCCACCATCAGGGTCTGGGGTTTCAGGTTCATGGTTCACTCCTAGAGCCCGCGGGCTTTTTCCCATTGGCGGCGGATGGCGTTGCGCACGAAGTTGTCCAGTTGGCCCATGAGGACCTCCCGGTACATCGGCTTGGCCGGCATGATGGTGTAGTGGGTGGCTTGCAGGCGCTTGTTGTAGCTGTCCTGTTTCACCTTAAGGTCCGGCGGGATGTCGGTGCCGTCGGGTATCACGAAGTCGCCGTCGGCGCGGCGCAGCACGCCGGCGCGGTCGAACACCGAGGTGCCGCCGGTGTCCGGGGCGTAGAGGCCGTCGCGGCCGGCGACGATGTCCGGCGCGCGGGCGGGGACGCCAGGGGTGTTGGGGCTGTCGAAGGTCGGATGCAGCAGCGGGGCGACTTCCGCAGCCTCGGCGAGTTCCTTGTCGGGACGCAGGTAGCGACCGACGTCGCCGTCGTAGTTGGCCTTGAATACCGCCCGGTAGAGGGTGAGGCTGGTTTTCTCGTAGTCGTAGGACATGCATGGACTTCCCTGTGGGTTGCGTTCGCGGCGCCGCGGGTGCGCGGCATCGCTACCGACCACCGTCCTTGTGGCGCCATCGGCGAGCAGGATAACAGCCGTGGGCGGATCCGCCAGGGGCAGGCGACGACCGTCGCCCGGCAGGCTCAAGGCCTGGCCGCGCCGTGCAGGTAATGGCGGATGCGCACCTCCACGCCGGCGCTCTGGAAGCGCCGGGCGGCGGCCTCGACCCGCAACTCGCCGCGGGTCACCCGCTGGTGGTGGCGCAGGTGCTCCAGCCAGGATTCGTCGATGAAGAACTCCAGCCACAGGCGACGGTTGCCGCTGTCCTGGACCAGCCCCCAGGACACCGCGCCGTTGCGCCGACGCATGGCGCGCACCTCGACCATCGCCGCCTGGAATGCCGCGGCGTCCTGCGGGTCGATGTCGTACTCGAGGGTGACCATCACCGGGCCGCGTTCCTGGTCCACCTCTTCGTCGACCAGTGGTGCCGGCCAGTGCAGCGACGGCGCGAGGTCCTCGGCCTCGGTGACCGGCAGCCGGCAGCGCAGCGACGCGAACAGGCCGAGCAGCAGCGCGGCGCTGGCACAGAGCAGGGCGAAGGTGATCGACAGGTGGCTGGCGAGCAGACCCCACAGGGCGCCGCCGGCGGCCATGCTGCCGAAGAACACCAGGATGTAGACCGCCAGCGCGCGGGCGCGGACCCAGGCCGGCACGGAGGTCTGCGCGGCGACCTGCAGGCTGGAGAGCACGGCGATCCATGCCGCGCCGCTGAGCAGCATCACCGGCACCAGCAAATAGAGGTTGCGCAGCAGCGCCAGGGCCACCAGCACCAGTGCGTAGAGCACGCTGGAGAGCAGCACCAGGCGGTCGCTGCCGAGGCGTTCGCGCAGGCGCGGCAGGAACGCGGCGCCGAGCACCGCGCCGACGCCGACGCTGCCCAGCAGCAGGCCGAAGTCCATGGCGTTGCCATGCAGTTCGCCGCGCACGATCAGGGGCAGCAGCGACATGCCGGCGCTGGCGCCGAGGAAGAACGCCACCGCGCGCACCAGCACCGATTGCAGCGGCCTCGAGCTGCGGCTGTAGCGCCAGCCGGCGCGCAGGGCGCCGAACAGGCGTTCCGCCGGCAGCACCGAGGGCACGGCCTTGCGTTTCCAGGCCAGCAGCACGGCGATCACCGCGAAGAAGGAGAGGGCGTTGAGGGCGAAGGTCAGCCAGGGGCCGACCAGGCTCACCAGGACCCCGGCGATGGCCGGTCCGACCGCCCGCGCCAGGTTGACCCCGACACTGGACAGCGCCACCGCCGCCGGCAGTTCGTCCTTGCCCACCAGTTCCGGAGTGGTGGCGCTCCAGGCCGGCATCATCAGCGCGGTGCCGATGCCCATGCACAGGGTCAGGCCGAGCAGCAGCCAGACGCTGGTCAACTGGAGCAGGGTGAGGCTGGCCAGCAGGGTGGCCACCAAGGCCATCCACAATTGCACGCCGAGCAGGTAGCGGCGCTTGTCGACGATATCGGCGAGGGCGCCGGCCGGCAGGGCCAGGAAGAACATCGGCAGCGATCCGGCGACCTGCACCAGGGCCACGTTCAGCGGGCTGGCGGAGAGCGAGGTCATCAGCCAGCCGGCGCCCACCTCGTGCATCCAGGTGCCGATGTTCGAGGCGATGCTGGCCAGCCATAGCCAGCGGAAGGTGGCTTGGCGCAGGGGACTCCAGGGTGAGGCGGCGGGTGCGGTCATGGTCAGAGCGAGCCTTTGAGTGGGTATTCGACGATCAGGTAGAGGCGGTCGATGTCGTCGCCGGCCTGGGCCGCGTTGGCCCGGTGGCTGAGGTGCGAGACGTTCAGCGAGAGATCCTTGAGCGGGCCCGAGGCGAACACGTAGCGCAGGTCGAGGTCGCGCTCCCAGTGCTTGCCGCCGCTGCCCTGCAAGGGCCGGTAGCGGCCATCGGCGCCCAGCGGGTTGTAGGCGCCGCCGGCCGGCGCATGGCTGCCGTCGATGGCGCGGCCGCTGACGTAACGCGCCATGAAGCTCAGCCCCGGCAGGCCGAACGGGGCCAGGTCGAGGTCGTAGCGGGCCTGCCAGGAGCGTTCGCCGGGACCGTTGAAATCGGCGTACTTGATCGAGTTGGCGAGGTAGATGGAGTCACCTCCGACGAAGTCGAACGGCGTATCCCCATGGACACGCTGGTAGGCCAGGGAGAAACCCTGCGCGCCGACGCGGTACTTCAGTTGCAGGCTGTAGGCCAGGGTGTCGATCGCGCCGGCCCGGCTGCGGCCCTGGTCGCGCGTGCGATAGAGGTTGCCATCCAGGCTGAACGCGGCACGTTGCAGGTTCATGTTGAGATAGACCTGGCGCCAGACGTTGTCCAGTTGCGCGGCGAACAGCGAGCCGCTCAGGTTGTCGCTGGCCGCCAGGCTGGCGCCGGCGAAGCCGATGGCGCTGCCGGCGGTGCTCGCGCCGTAGCCGTCGAAGTCGCCATGGCCGGAGCTGGAGGCCTGTTCCTTGAAGGCGGTGAAGCGCCCGGCCTGGATCCGCACGCGGTCGAGGTCGTCGCTCTGCAGGAAGAAGCCCCTGGCGTACTGGGGTTGCAGGCGCTTGTCGCTGGTATCGAAGACCGGGGTCTCGACGGTCATCTCGCCGACCTTGAGCAGGCTCTCGCCGAGCCGCAGCTTGAGTGCGGCGCCGGCGTCGGAATACTCGCTGGCGTTATCGCCGGATGAGTCCAGCGGCAACAGGCCGGTGCCGGCATGGCCACGTCCGCCGTCGAGCTTGAAGCCGGCGAAGCCGTGGAGATCGAGGCCGAAGCCGACGCGGCCGGGGGTATAGGCCGACTCCAGGTCGGCGATCAGGCCGTGTGCCCATTCCTTGCGGTAGCCGCGCCCGGCGTCCGCGCGGCGATAGTCGTTGTAGAGGAAGTAGTTGCGGTTGAGCAGGCGCCACTCCAGGTAGTCGGGCGCCTTGGCTTCCTGTGTCGCGGCGTGGCACGGCGAGGTGCCGCCCAGCGCCAGGAAAAGGGCCAGGCGGCCGACCGGTCGAACGCGGATCATCGGGAAAACTCCGGGCGAGGCGGGCCGCGAAGGGCCCGCCCGGGTACGTCAGAAAGCGAAGCAGGAACAGCCGAATGCGCCCCAGAAGCCCTGGAAGTCGCTCACCGGTACGTTGGAGTGGCGCGCGCGGTTGTGCTCGTGGGCGTGTACCGTGCAGGCACCGACGCACTGGTGGACCTGGGCGGTCAGCGGCGCGCCTTGCCGCCAGTGGCCGGGTACCTTGGCCACCGGCGACCAGTCCGGCAGCACCGGCGGCGCCGGCGGACCGAGCTTGTCGAACTCGGCGGCGGCGTAGACGACCTTGCCGTCGACCACCGTGAGCACCGACTCGATCCACTTGATGGCCTCTTCCTCGACGCCGAAGAAGTCCGCCGACAGCGCCGCCAGGTCGGCGAGCTGGCCAACCTTGATCTGTCCTTTCTTGCCCTGCTCGCTGGAGAACCAGGCGCTGCCGTGGGTGAACAGTTGCAACGCGGTTTCCCGCGGCAGGCCCTGCGGATACAGGGCCATGCCGCCGACGGTGCGACCGCTGACCAGCCAGTACAGCGAGGTCCAGGGGTTGTAGCTGGAGACCCGGGTGGCGTCGGTGCCGGCACCCACCGGCACGCCCTCGGCGAGCATGCGCTGGATCGGCGGCGTGGCCTCGGCGGCCTTGGCACCGTAGCGGTCGACGAAATACTCGCCCTGGAAGGCCATGCGGTCCTGGATCGCGATGCCGCCGCCGAGTGCCCGCACCCGCTCGATGTTGCGCGGGGTGATGGTCTCGGCGTGGTCGAAGAACCAGGGCAGGCCGTTGAACGGAATGTCGCGGTCGACTTTCTCGAACACGTCGAGCATCCGCGAGATCGATTCATCGTAGGTGGCGTGCAGGCGGAACGGCCAGCGCTGCTCCACCAGGTGGCGGACCACCGGCTCCAGCTCTTGCTCCATGGTCTGCGGCAGGTCCGGGCGCGGTTCGAGGAAGTCCTCGAAGTCGGCGGCGGAGAACACCAGCATCTCGCCGGCGCCGTTGTGGCGGAAGAAATCGCTGCCCTGGCCGTACTTGACGCTGCCGGTCCAGTTCTTGAAGTCGGCGAGTTCTTCCTTCGGTTTCTGGGTGAACAGGTTGTAGGCGATGCGTACGGTGAGCTGGCCCTGGTCGGCCAGTTCGCGAATCACCTGGTAGTCGTCCGGGTAGTTCTGGAAGCCGCCGCCGGCGTCGATCGCGCTGGTCAGGCCGAGGCGGTTGAGTTCGCGCATGAACTGGCGGGTGGAGTTGACCTGGTACTCCAGCGGCAGCTTCGGTCCCTTGGCCAGGGTGGCGTAGAGAATCATCGCGTTGGGCCGGGCGATCAGCATGCCGGTGGGTTCGCCGCTGCTGTCGCGGACGATCTCGCCGCCGGGCGGGTTGGGCGTGTCCTTGGTGTAGCCGACCACGCGCAGGGCGGCGCGGTTGAGCAGGGCGCGATCGTACAGGTGGAGGACGAACACCGGGGTGTCCGGCGCGGCCTTGTTCAATTCCTCCAGGGTCGGCATGCGCTTCTCGGCGAACTGGAACTCGTTCCAGCCGCCGACCACCCGCACCCACTGAGGGCTGGGCGTGCGTTCGGCCTGGTTCTTGAGCATGCGCAAGGCGTCGGCCAGGGAGGGCACGCCTTCCCAGCGCAGCTCCAGGTTGTAATTGAGGCCACCGCGGATCAGGTGCAGGTGCGAGTCGTTGAGACCGGGGATCACGGTGCGCTTCTGCAGGTCGATCACCTGGGTGGCGCTGCCGCGATGGAGCATCGCCTCGGCGTCGTTGCCGACGGCAAGGAACTTGCCGTCCTTGATCGCCACGGCGGTGGCGGTGGGGTTGTCGCGGTCCACGGTGTGGAAGCGGCCGTTGTGCAGGATCAGGTCGGCGGTCATGGAACCTCCTGGGTTGCTTGCGGGAGAAAGGCTGGCGGCGTTGGCGAAGGGCAGGGCGGACCACAGGACTCCGGCGGCGCCCAGCACCGAACTGGTAGTGAGGAAATGGCGGCGGTCCTTGCTCGGCGGATCGTGGCTCATGGCGTGCTCCTGGCAGCGGGGCGGAATCGGTCAGCGAGGGCGGCGGCGAGAGAGGCCACCGGACAGGATAGGTGCGGCGGGAAACGTACGGGACGAAAGAGCGGTTTTCCCGAATGACGCATCCTCCTGCAAGCGCAACTTGCTGGTAATCGATAGCAAGTAAGGCGCGAGAAATATCCTGAACTTCATGGGGCTTTTTCTTATAGGACGGACTGTCGATTCTGCTAGCTGGTAATCTTTTTTTTATTGTCTCCGTGTGCGCTTTTTGTATGGATGTGTCGAATATTTTGAATATCGTCGTTCAACTTTATCCAGGGTCGCAGTTCAGTGATTTATTTTCTCGAAAAGTTTGTTTTTTCCAATATCCATGCTTCATAGTCTGGCCGGCCACGGGAAATTATCTGTTGGCCCGCGTGCTGTTGTGCGCAACAGCTGGAATTCATCGTTCGTTGTCAGGAAACAATCATGAGCCACTATCTCGAAGTTCTAACTCCGCAGAACAGCCAGATCATCTTCATCGACCAGCAGCCACAGATGGCATTCGGCGTACAGTCCATCGATCGCCAGACGCTGAAGAACAACGTAGTGGGCCTGGCCAAGGCGGCGAAGGTATTCGACATCCCGGTCACCATCACCACGGTGGAAACCGACAGCTTCTCCGGCCCGACCTATCCGGAGCTGCTGGCGGTGTTCCCCGAGCAGAAGATCCTCGAACGCACCTCGATGAACTCCTGGGACGACCAGAACGTGCGCGACTCGCTGGCCGCCGCGGGGCGCAAGAAGGTCGTGGTCGCCGGGCTGTGGACCGAGGTCTGCAACACCACCTTCGCCCTCTGCGCCATGCTCGAGGGCGGCTACGAGATCTACATGGTGGCCGATGCCTCGGGCGGCACCTCCAGCGACGCCCACAAGTACGCCATGGACCGCATGGTCCAGGCCGGCGTGGTACCGGTGACCTGGCAGCAGGTCCTGCTGGAGTGGCAGCGCGACTGGGCCCGCCGGGATACCTACGACGCCGTGATGGCCATCGCCAAGGAGCATTCCGGGGCCTACGGCATGGGCGTGGACTACGCCTACACCATGGTGCACAAGGCGCCCGAGCGGGTGACCCACGGCGAACGCATCGGCCCGAATCCGGCCAAGTGAATGCCGGCCGTGCCGCTCCGGCCCGCCGGGCGGCACGGCCGCGAAGGAGAACGAAGATGAAGCTCTACGTATTGTCGCTGGGCGCCGGACTGTTGGTGGGGATCGTCTACAGCCTGCTGCAGGTGCGTTCGCCGGCTCCGCCGCTGGTGGCGCTGGTGGGGTTGCTCGGCATCCTGCTCGGCGAGCAGGTCATCCCGGTCGGCAAGCAATTGCTCGGCGGTTGCGCGTTCGCCTCGGCCTGCGACAAGGCGGGTTCGGTCGGCCATGTGCTGGGGCAACTACCGGGTCGGCATCGCCTCGACCAGGCCGCTGGCCCGTCGGAACAGGAAAAGGGTTGAGCGCTATATCATCGAGTAACAGCGCAGTAATCTGGTAGTTATCTTCGTCGGTTAGATTTCCCCGGAACGGCTCCCTCGGATTAATCTCTGGGGGAGCTTTCGTGCGTCGTTTTTCGCGTCGAGAGAAAAGTGTCACGAGATCATCAGGCGCATGGAATCAGGGGGAGTCATGACTGTTGCCATAGACAGAACAAAGGGCGACCAATCCACGCCAGGGAACATCATAAGGGGAGAAGGGTACGCCTTGATTCGCAATAGTGAGGCGACTCCCGATCCGGACAAGGTGATCCATATTCCTTGTGCCGATTCGTTTTCCGTCATCGTGCAGTTGCGCGATTTCAATTCCCATCGTCTCTGGAATGGAAACAAACTGGTTTTCGATGGCGGACATCCACGGAAAAGTATCTCCATCGCCTATCTTGGCGATGAAATAAAGTGCCAGCACCGGACAACTTACGACAATGTCCGCTTCATGTTGCCGCGCGCTTCGATAAAGGAGTTTCTCTACGAAGAAGGGCAACGCGCGTCCGCCGAGCCGGAGCGGATCATCGGTGTCGACGATCCGGTGGTCTATCACCTGGCGCTGGCGCTGCTGCCCAGCTTCGCCAGGGCGGGCGAGCGCAACGAACTGTTCATCGAACAGGTCATGCTGGCGCTGTTGACCCACGTTCAGGATCGCTTCGCTTCGACCCAGGTCCCGGTCTGCACCGGCAAGGGCCTGGCGCCCTGGCAATTGCGCAGGGCCAAGGAGCTGATCGCCGGGCATCTGGCCGAGGGCGTATCGGTGGCGCGCCTGGCCGAGGAGTGCGGGCTCTCGCGCAGCTATTTCACCAAGGCCTTCAAGTGCAGCACCGGTGTTTCGCCCCACGAATGGCTGATGCGCATGCGCGTCGACCGGGCCAAGGAGCTGATGCTGGGCAGCGACGAACCGCTTTCGCAGATCGGCGTCGCCTGCGGCTTTTCCGACCAGCCGCATTTCTCGCGGATCTTTCTCCGGCTGGCCGGCGCCTCGCCCTCGACCTGGCGTCGGGTCAAGCGGCAGCGCACCGACGCAGCGCTCTGAACCGCGACCGTGCGTGACGGACGGTACGGAAGCCGCCGGATGCTCGGCTAGAATGCCCTGGCTTCGGCGGTCGCCACCGGCCGCCCACTTCGCAACGGAACAGGGAATCGCAGATGAAAGCAGTACGCCAGGGTCGCGGCGTAACGGGGTTGCTCATGCTCCTGGCGCTGGCCGGGTGCAGTTCGCGGTCGGCGGAGCCGCCGCCGCCCAACCCCGACGAAGTACGGGCGAAGATCGTCCGCCTGATGCCGGCCACGGTGCGCGATCGCCAAGGGTGGGCCAGCGATATCTACGCGGCCTTTTCCGCCCAGCAGATCTACCCCAGCGACGAGAATCTTTGTGCGGTGCTGGCGGTGACCGAGCAGGAGTCCACCTACCAGGTCGACCCGCCGGTGGCCGGCCTGGGCAGGATCGCCACCCGCGAGGTCGAGCGTCGTGCCGGCAAGCTGCACGTGCCGGCGTTCCTGGTCAGCTCGGCGCTGAATATCAAGTCGCCCGATGGCCGCACCTACAGCCAGCGCCTGGCCGCGGCGCGCACGGAGAAGGAACTGAGCGAGACATTCGACGATTTCATCGCCATCGTGCCCATGGGCGGCAAGCTGTTCGGCGGCTTCAACCCGGTACACACCGGCGGGCCGATGCAGGTCAGCATCGCTTTCGCCGAGCAGCACGCGGACGGCTATCCCTATCCGCTGGACGGCAGCATCCGCCGCGAGGTGTTCAGCCGACGCGGCGGCATGTATTTCGGCATCGCCCACCTGCTTGGCTATCCGGCGGACTACCCGGCGCCGCTGTACCGCTTCGCCGACTTCAACGCCGGCTGGTATGCCAGTCGCAACGCCGCGTTCCAGAGCGCGGTGAGTCGCGTCTCGGGGATTCCGCTGGCGCTGGATGGCGATCTGATCCGCTACGGCACGCGCACGCCGGGCTCCACCGAACTGGCCGTGCGCAGCCTCGGCAAGCGCCTGGACATGAGCGACGCGGCGATCCGCCGGGCGCTGGAGCAGGGCGACAGCCCGGAGTTCGCCGACAGCGCGCTGTACCGCAAGGTCTTCGCCCTGGCTGAAAGCGCCACCGGCAAGACGCTGCCCCGCGCCGTGCTGCCGGGGATCGCCCTGGAGAGCCCGAAGATCACCCGCAAGCTGACCACCGCCTGGTTCGCTAAGCGCGTCGACGAACGCTACCAGCGCTGCATGGCGCGCGTGCGGAAACGCTGAGTCCATCGTCGCGCGGGTCGAACCTGGCGCCGCCGCGGGAGTCTGCCGTCCTGTCAGCCAAGTTCATGGAGAAGCAGCGTATGAAGACCCGATACAGCGCCGAGGCACCGGCGCGCGACGAACTGGACCGGCTCGCCGGTCCGACGCTGGTGGAGTTCGGTACCGACTGGTGCGGCCATTGCCAGGCCGCCCAGCCGCTGCTGGCGGAAGTATTCGGCGACTATCCGGAGGTCGGCCACCTGAAGGTCGAGGACGGTCCCGGGCGCCGCCTGGGGCGCTCGTTCCAGGTCAAGCTGTGGCCGACCTTCGTCTTTCTTCGCGACGGCCGGGAGGTAGCGCGGGTGGTTCGCCCCGGCAGCGCCAGCGTGCTGGAAGAGGCGTTCGAAAGCCTGGTCGGCGAGGGCTGAGAACCCGGCCCGCGGGCCGGGCGGTGTTCAGGCCGGCATCGCGTGATCCACCTGTTCGCGGATCTCCTGGTAGCGCAGTTCCATCAGCTTGCGCTGCTCGCGCCGGGCCAGGGCCTGGGCGTAGCGGCGTTTCTCGATCGCGGTCTCCGGTTCCAGTGGACGCACCGCCACCGGCCGGCGCTGGTCGTCCATCGCCACCATGGTGAAGAAGCAACTGTTGGTATGGCGCACGGTGCGCTCGTGGATGTTCTCGGTCATCACCTTCACCCCGACCTCCATCGAAGTGCGCCCGGTGTAGTTCACCGAGGCGAGGAAGGTCACCAGTTCGCCGACATGGATCGGCTCGCGGAAGATCACCTGATCCACCGACAGGGTCACCACGTAGCGTCCGGCGTAGCGCTTGGCGCAGGCGAAGGCCACTTCGTCGAGGAGCTTGAGCAGCGCGCCGCCGTGGACGTTGCCGGAGAAGTTCGCCTTGTCGGGGGTCATGAGCACGCTCATGGTCAGTTGGTAGCTGCCAGGTTCCATCGTTCACCTATCACGCAAGTTGGTCACGGGCCATTGCAGTGGGCCGGCGGCCGCTCTGCGGCGGCCTCTGGCGATAGGGTAGGGAGAAACGCCGGCGCGATTAGCACCGCAGTCGACAATGGTGTTTTCCGCGAAACGGGCTTGCGGCGCCGCTCCGTATGCGCCAGGGCTAGTCGCGGGAGCCGCCGCGTCCTTCCCGGCTGGCATCCATCCAGCGCAGCACTTCTTCGCCGAACTCCGGCGGCGCGATACGCCCCACCCGGCGTACCAGGTCGAGGATGGTCTGCTGGGCCAGCGCTTCTTCCATGCGCTTCTGCGCGGTGAGCATCACCGCGTGGATCGAGCAGGTGTTGCGGGTCGCCCAGGAAGGCGGGTTGCCTTCGAAGATCGCGCAGCGCTCGCGGACCTCGCGGCATTCGAAGATCGATTTGTCGCCGTCGATGGCGCGGACCACGTCGAGCACGCTGATTTCGTTGGCCGGCCGCGCCAGGCGGAAGCCGCCGCGCACGCCTTCGGTGGCAGCCACCAGGCCGGCCTTGGCCAGGCGGGTGAAGACCTTGGCCAGCAGTTCCGGCGGCACGCCCTGCAACTCGGCGAGGGTGCGCACGCTGGACTCGCGGCTGTCGCCTTTCTCGTCGGCGAGGAACAACAGGCAGTGGATGCCGTATTCGACGCCGGCGCTATAGAGAGCCATCACTAACTCCGACAGAAATATTCGCAATATTCTGCGCGGTTTTCAGGTCGCTCACAAGGACAGGTCGTCCGCTGTCTTCCGCCTTGAAGCGCTCTATCTCGGCTTATTTCCGTATGTTTTCGCCGTCTTTCCCTCTCTTTCACGGCGAGGGGCGGTTGCCTGTCGGAGCGCTTTTCGGGGATTGATCTCCGTAACTACGACAAATATAGTCGTAGTTACGGAGAGGCCTTTCTCCGGACATCCCGTCCTTTCCCTCCAGGAGCCCCCAATGAAACAACGTATCCTGATCGTCGGTGCCGGATTCGCCGGCATGTGGAGCGCGCTGAGCGCAGTCCGCCAGCTCGACCGCCAGGGCCGCGACGACGTCGAGGTCGCGGTGCTCGCGCCGCAGCCTGAGCTGCGCATCCGCCCGCGTTTCTACGAGCCTGACGTGCAGCGCATGGCGGCGCCGCTGGGCGAATTGTTCGCCGCGGTCGGCGTGCGTTTCGTGCAGGGCAGCGCGCAGCGCATCGACGTGGCCGGCAAGCGGGTGGAGTACCGCGATGCCGAGGGCACGCCGGCGCAGCTGGACTACGACCGCCTGGTACTGGCGGCCGGCAGCGGCGTGTGGCGTCCGGCGAGTGTCGTCGGCATCGACGCGGCCTTCGATGTCGACCAGTTGGAAGACGCCCTGCGCCTGGAGGCACACCTGCATGCCCTGCGCGACTTGCCGGATTCGCCGGCACGCAACACCGTGGTGGTCGCCGGCGGCGGCTTCACCGGCATCGAGACCGCCACCGAGATGCCGGCGCGCCTGCGGGCGATCCTCGGCGAGAAAGCGGCGCTGCGAGTGATCGTGGTCGACCGCGGCGCCGCCATCGGCGCATCGATGGGCGCGGACCTGAGCGGCTTGATCGCCGAGGCCTCGGCGGAACTGGGCGTGGAGTGGTGCCTGGGGCGTTCGGTGGCGGCGGTGGATGCCGAGGGCGTGACGCTCGACGACGGCCAGCGGATCGAGGCGAAGACCGTGGTCTGGACCGTGGGCGTGCGGGCCAGCACCCTGACCGGGCAGATTCCGGGCGAGCGCGATGCCCAGGGTCGCCTGCATGTCGACCGCAACCTCAAGGTGCTCGGTCTCGACGATGTCTACGCCACCGGCGACGTGGCCCGCGCGGCTACCGACGACCTCGGCAACCATGCCCTGATGACCTGCCAGCACGCCATCGCCCTGGGTCGCTCGGCCGGCAATAACGTGGCCGCCGACCTGCTCGGCGTCGAGCCGATTCCCTACAGCCAGGTGAAGTACGTGACCTGTCTCGACCTCGGCGGCTGGGGCGCGGTGTTCACCGAGGGCTGGGACCGCCAGGTACGGTTCGTGCGCGAGGAGGGCAAGAAGATCAAGACCGAGATCAATGGCGTGTGGATCTACCCGCCGGCGGCGGACCGCGCCGTGGCGCTGGCGGCGGCCGACCCGCTGATTCCGGTGGTGGCGTAGGGCGATTTTCCCTCACCCCAACCCTCTCCCGCAGGCGGGAGAGGATGCCGTGCGGCGTAGAGGGATGCAGCGGCGCGCGGATGCCTGGCCTCCGGTAGGGCGAATAACCGCGAAGCGGTTATCCGCCGTTGCGTCGGTCTTCCTTACAGCCCGACCTTCTCCCGCGGGCGGAAGAAAGGGACGGCGTAAAGGCCTCCTGGGAGCGTGCGCCTTCAGCGCTGGCGTTCCACCGCCGGACGGGCGAGCAGAAGGCGCAACGAGGCCCCCAGCGTTTCGCCATGACCCAGGCCGTCGAGCGGCTGGAAGTCCAGCGTGAGCCCGGCAACCCGGCGCAGGTCATCTACCAGCCGCGCCATCGCCTGGCCCGGCTCGGCTTTCAGCGAGCCGCGCGGGCTGGCCGGTTCGGCGCTGCCGCGCCAGAGCAGGAGTTCCGCGCGCTTTCCGCGCAGGCGCTGTTCGAGCCCCGCTCGCTCGCCGAGGATCGCCCCGTCGCGCCACCACAGCGACGGGCTGGCCGCGGCGTAGCGGGCGAACTCGCCGGGACGGGTGAACAGTGCGTGGAGCACCAGCAAGCCGCCGTAGGAGTGTCCCCAGAGGGTTTGTCGCGCAGTGTCCAGGGGCGCCTGCGCCGCCACGGCCGGGCGCATGCCGTCGCGCAGCAGGTCGAGGAAGGCGTCGGCGCCGCCGCTGGGCAGGCCGTTGAGCGGGTCGCGCTGATCGGCCTGGCCGGGACTCGCGGGGGTGTAGTCGAAGGTACGCCCGGCGCGGTCGATGCGCAGCGGCGTGCGGTAGCCGATGGCGACCAGCAGCGGCGCGTCGCCGTCGGCCAGGTGTCTCAGGGTTGACTCGTCGAGGGCGCCGACGGCGGCGTTGCCGTCGAGCATCCAGACCACCGGGTAGCCGGCGGCGGGCGGTGCCTGCAGCGGTCGGCCGAGCCACAGCCGGTAATGCCGCTGGCCATCGACGGAGTCCAGGTCCACGGCGCTGAAGCGATAGGGCAGGTCCTGGCGTTGCAGCAGGCTGCGGTCCATGGTCGCCTCGGGGTCCGGTTGCGCCAGCGGCGCGCCGCCGGGCAGGGCCGCCGCCAGGGCGAGGCCCAGGGCGGCGACGAGCAGGGAGGTTCTCATCAGGCTTTCTCGTTATGGCTCAGAACGACGCGGTCAGGCTGGTATAGAAGGTCCGTCCGGGCTCGTTGTAGGTCGCCGCGCCGGCCCCGTCGATGCCGACCACGCCCTGGGCATTGCCGGCGCGGAACAGGCGCTTGTCGAACAGGTTGTCGACGCCGGCGCCGAGGCTCAGGTTCTTGCTCAACCGATAGGTGCCGCCGAGGCCGGCGATGGCGTAGGGCGAGAGCTGGTCGTTGGCGCTGCCGGTGACACGGTCGCCGTGATAGTCGTATTTCTTCGGCTTCTGCTTGCCGTACCAGGTGACCGTGGCTTGCAGCGAGAGGTCGTCGGTGGCCTGCCAGTCGAGCATCGAGTTGAGGGTGTAGCGCGGCGTCACCGAGAGCACGTCGCCGGTTTCCTTGTTCTTCGATTGCAGCATGTAGGTGAAGTTGTTGCTCCACTTCAGGCCGTCGGCCAGGGGCAGGGTCAGGGTGCCTTCGAGGCCCTCGACCACCGCCTTGGGCACGTTCTCCCACTGGTAGATCGCCGCGTTGGCGTAGTCGCCCTTGCCGCCGCTGGCGTGGTCGACCGGTGACAGGCCGGATTCGATCTTGTTCTTGTAGTCGTTGCGGAAGTAGGTCAGCCCCGCTACCAGGCCGTCGTGGCTGTACTCGATGCCCAGTTCCTTGTTCACGCTGGTCTCGGCCTTGAGGCCGTCGTTGCCGCGCAGGTAGCAACTGGTGCTTTGCCCGTAGCAACCCTGGCCACGGCTGTAGAGCAGGTAGTCGGGGTTCAGCTGGTACAGGTTGGGGGCCTTGTAGGCGCGGGCGATACCGGCCTTCAGGGTGACCCGCTCGGTGAGCGCGTGGGACAGGTTCAGCGATGGGCTCCAGTTGTCGCCGACGATGTCGTGGTGGTCCCAGCGCAGGCCTGGGGTGAGCATGGTGCCGGGCATCAGCTCGATGTTGTCCTCGGCGAACAGCGAGAAGATCCGCGCCGAGGAACTGCTGCTGCGGTTCTTTCCGGCGAGACCGGGGATCGAGCCGCCTTCTTCGGTGTTCTGGGTGTTGGAGCTGGGGTCGTCGAGCTTCTGCTCGGTCCACTCGCTGCCGAGGGTCAGGGTCTGCTCGTAGCCCAGGTGCAGCGGCAGGTTGACCTCGCCGTGGGCGGTCAGGTCGCGCAGGGTGGCGGTGTAGAAGCCGGCGTTGTTGGGGTCGAAGATGCCTTCGGTGCCGCCGGCCAGGCCTTCGTTGATCCGGCTGTTGCGGGTCTTCTCGTACTGCAGGTAGGCCAGCGAGCTGCCGAAGTCCCATTCGCCGCGATGGGTGACCGAGTAGGTCTCGCGGTACATGCGGTTGGTCTCGTGGCCGAGCATCTGCTTCACGTAGTTGTTGCTGTTGGTGTTCTGCGTGTCGCCGGTGTAGATGTTGCCCTGGCGGCTGAAGCCGGCCTCGAACTCGAGGGTCTGCTCGGGCGTCAGGTGCCAGCTGAGCAGCCCGTCGATGTCCTTGTTGCGCACGCCTTCGCGACCGGCGGGGAGGGTGCCGGCCTGCTTGCCGGTGCGGTTGGATTCGTGGCCGGCGTTGATGTCCCAGTCGTCCGAGTCGGTCTTGGCGATGTTGCCGTAGACGCGGTAGCTGAGGTTTTCCGTGAGCGGCCCGTTGAGACCGAAGCTCATCCGTTCGCTGGCGCCTTCGGCCTTGTGCTGCGGGAAATTGCTGTAGACACTGAGATTACCGTGGGTTTCCGCGCCGGCCTGCTTGGTGATGATGTTCACCACGCCGCCCGCCGCGCCGTTGCCGTAGCGCGCCGCCGCCGGGCCGCGGATCACTTCGATGCGCTCGACCTGGTCGGCCGGCACCCAGTTGGTGTCGCCGCGGCTGTCGCGCTCGCCGCGCCAGCCGTAGCGCACCGAGTTGCGCGAGCTGACCGGCTTGCCGTCGACCAGGATCAGGGTGTTCTCCGGGCCCATGCCGCGGATGTCGATCTGCCGGTTGTTGCCACGCTGGCCGCTGGAGCTGTTGCCGGTCAGGTTGACCCCCGGCATGGTCCGGATGATCTGCGACAGGTCGTTGCTCGGCGGTCGCTTGGCGATGTCCTCGGCGGTGATGATGGAAACTCCCGGCGCCTGCTTGGTTTCCTCCTGGGCGGTGGCGACCACGGTCTGCTCGCCCAGCTCGATGACGGAGCCGTCGCCCTGGCCGGCGGCGTGTACGGCGTTGGCGAGCAGGCAACTGGACAGCAGCAGGAAGGGAACGGCGGGAAGGGCGCGTGAGGACATCGGTGATCTCCGGGCAATGCAGCGAAATGCAAGAGATCACGAATGATATTGATTGTTATTTGAGAGTAAAGCGCATTAACTTTCTAAACACTTCGCCCTCAGGCGGCCGCCGGCAGCCACAGGTGCAGGCACAATCCGGGCTTGCCGTTGCTGGCCCAGAGCCGGCCGCCCTGTAGCTCGATGGCGCGCCGGGCGATCGCCAGGCCGAGGCCGAAACCTTCGCCGGCGCTATCGTCCAGGCGCTGGTAGGGGAGGAAGATGCGTTCCAACTGGTCTTCCGCCACGCCAGGGCCCTGGTCCTGCAGGCGCAGGTGCCAGAAGTCGCCCTCGCGCTCGCCGTCGAGGCTGACCGTGCCGTCCTCGGGCGAGTGACGGATGGCGTTGCGCAGGAGGTTTTCCATGGCCTGGGCCAGGCTGTCCAGGTGGACCTCGACGCGACAGTCGACGCCCAAGCGGCAGGGTAGCCGCGCCGGGTCCCAGCCGCTTTCGAAACAGGCGTCCTCGCGCAGCGCTTCCCACACCGACAGCGCCAGCACCGGCTCGGTGGGCAGTTGCGGGCGCTCGGTGTCCATCCAGGCGAGGTCGAGGGTGTCTTCCAGCAATCGTTGCATGTCGCCGATTTCGCGATCCAGGCGCTGGCGCAACTGTTCCGGCGGTAGCTCGCTGTCGTGGGCGATGCGCAGGCGCGCCAGCGGCGTGCGCAGTTCGTGGGACAGGGTGCGCAGCAGCAGGCGCTGCTGGGCGAGACTCAGGCGCAGGCGCTCGGCCATGTGCTCCAGGGCCTGGGCCAGCTCGCCGAGTTCGTCGCGGCGGGCCGCCAGCGGTGCGGCGAGGGGAGTGCTTTCCAGTTCGTCGGCGCGCAGGGCGTCGGCGCGATCGCGCAAGCGGTTCAGCGGCACCACCAGGTGGCGGTAGAGCAGCAGGCCGAGCAGGGCGGCCAGCAAGGTCGGGACTATGCCGTGGGTGACCAGGTGGGTCCAGGGGGTCAGTCCGCCGGGCAGCAGGCGCTCCGGTAACTGGATTACCAGCCGGCCCTGCTCGGGATGTCCGGGGAACTCGATGCTGACGTACGGCAGTTCGTCCTGCAGGCGCCGGCTCATCGGCCAGTCGAGCTTGCGCATGAAGGTCAGGTGGCTCGACTCCTCGGCGCTCAGCGGCGTGCTGCCGAGGCTTTCCAGGTGCGGTCCGACCAGCGCCACCCAGGTATCTTCCTTCGCCGACAGTTCCTTGCGGAAGCGTTCGGCGCCCGCGGCGCCCTCGCTGCGCCAGGCATCCTCCGCCTGCCGCGCGTAATCCGCCAGGTAGTGGCGGTCGGCCGGGGCGAGGAAGTAGGTGCTGCGCTCCACCGACAGGCCCCAGGTGTAGATCAGCCAGGTCAGCAGCAGGCAGAAGCCGACCTGCAGCAGCGCCAGTTTCCATAACAGCGGGTGCCTGCGCATCAGGGGTGTTCCGTCTCCACCAGCAGGTAGCCCTGGCCGCGCACCGCCTGGATCTGCAGGTGACGGACGGGGACCGCGGCGAGCTTGCGCCGCAGGTTGCAGACGTGCACGTCGAGACCGCGGTCGAGGCGCGTGTAGCTGCGGTGCAGCACGCTCCGGTAGAGGAACGGCTTGCTCAGCGCCTCGCCAGCGTGTTCGCGGAGCGTCGCCAGGAGGCGGTATTCGGATGGCGTCAGCCCCGCCGGAAGGCCCTGGTGGAGCACATCCTGGGCCTGGTCGTCGAACACCAGCCGGGTATCCCGCCGCTGCGCCGACGGCAGGCGGTCCAGTCGTACGCGGCGCAGCAGGGCGTCGGTGCGGGCATCCAGCTCGGCCAGGCTGAACGGCTTCGGCAGGTAGTCGTCGGCGCCGCGGGTGAAGCCGCTGATGCGATCCTGCTCGGCGCCCAGGGCCGACATCAGCATCACCGGCGTGGCCTGCTCGCGGCGCAGCAACTCCAGCAGGGCCAGGCCGTCGAGGCCGGGCAGCATGATGTCCAGCAACACCAGGTCGAACGCTTCGCGCCCGGCGGCTTCCAGCCCGTGCGAGCCATCGCCGCAGACGGTCACGCGGAAGCCGCGCTGGCGGAAATGCGCGTCGAGATCCTCGCGCAGGCGCGGGTCGTCTTCGACCAGCAGCAGGCGGGGAGATGGGTTTGAGATATGAGAATGATTCACGTTCGTGAATATCTCATTTTTGCCGGGGATCGGGCAATGGGCCAATGCGACGCATCGCGCACGGAGCGGAAATACTTTTCGACAAAGCCGTCGTTGCTTCGGTTTTTTTTCTGGCTTAGGGTCGGCGGGTCCGCAGGAGGCGGGCAGGGGTGTCGTGGCTATTGGCTAGCCTTTCGCGACGGCACGGGGTTGTACGATCATCTGGCGCGCTGCTGGCGCGTTGTTCGGGCCGCCCGCCGCAGGTGACTATCAAGGAAGATTTCCCATGCTGTTCTCCCAACACACCCGCCTGGTACACGTGGACTCCCCGCTGGGACCCGAGGTCCTGCAACTGCAACGGCTGGAGGGTCGCGAAGAGCTGGGCCGGCTGTTCAGCCACGAGCTCGAACTGGTCTCGAGCAATCCCGCCTTGCCTCTGGATGCCCTGTTGGGCAAGCCGATGAGCCTCGCGCTGGAACTCCCCGGCGGCAGCCGGCGGTATTTCCACGGCATCGTCGCGCGCTGTAGCCAGGGCGCCGGCGCCGGCCAGTTCGCCAGCTACCAGGTCACCCTGCGGCCCTGGCTGTGGCTGCTGACGCGCACCTCCGACTGCCGCATCTTCCAGAACCAGAAGGTCCCGGACATCATCAAGCAGGTGTTCCGCGACCTCGGCTTCTCCGACTTCGAGGACGCCCTGAGCCGCTCCTACCGCGAGTGGGAATACTGTGTGCAATACCGCGAGACCAGCTTCGATTTCGTCAGCCGGCTGATGGAGCAGGAAGGCATCTACTACTGGTTCCGCCACGAAAAGAAGCGCCACATCCTGGTGCTCTCCGATGCCTACGGCGCGCACCACAGCCCGGCCGGCTACACCAGCGTGCCCTATTACCCGCCGAGCCTCGGCCATCGCGAGCGCGACCACTTCTTCGACTGGCACATGGCGCGCGAGGTCCAGCCCGGCTCGCTGAGCCTCAACGACTACGACTTCCAGCGTCCCGGCACCCGCCTGGAAGTGCGCTCCAATGTCGGGCGCGCCCATGCCGCGGCCGACTACCCGCTCTACGACTACCCTGGCGAGTATGTGCAGAGCCAGGACGGCGAACACTATGCACGGACCCGCATCGAGGCGATCCAGACCCAGTACGAGCGAGTTCGCCTGCGGGGATGCGCCAGGGGTATCGGGGCGGGCCATCTGTTCCACCTGAGCAACTACCCGCGCCTGGACCAGAACCGCGAATACCTGGTGGTTGGCGCCGAGTACCGGGTAGTCCAGGAACTCTACGAGACCGGTAATGGCGGGGGCGGCGCGCAGTTCGAGAGCGAGCTGGACTGTATCGACGCCGGCCAGGCTTTCCGCCCCTTGCCGTCGACCCCGGTGCCGGTGGTGCGCGGCCCGCAGACCGCGGTGGTGGTCGGGCCCAAGGGCGAGGAGATCTGGACCGACCAGTATGGCCGGGTCAAGGTGCATTTCCACTGGGATCGCCACGACCAGTCCAACGAGAACAGCTCCTGCTGGATGCGCGTCTCCCAGGCCTGGGCGGGGAAGAACTGGGGCTCGGTGCAGATCCCGCGGATCGGCCAGGAAGTGATCGTCAGCTTCCTCGAAGGCGACCCGGACCGGCCGATCATCACCGGGCGGGTCTACAACGCCGAGCAGACGGTGCCCTACGAGCTGCCGGCGAACGCTACCCAGAGCGGCACCAAGAGCCGTTCGAGCAAGGGCGGCACGCCGGCCAACTTCAACGAGATCCGCATGGAGGACAAGAAGGGCGCCGAGCAGTTGTTCATCCATGCCGAGAGGAACCAGGACATCGAGGTCGAGAACGACGAGAGCCACTGGGTCGGCCACGACCGGACCAAGACCATCGACCACGACGAGACGGTGCATGTGAAGCACGATCGCACCGAGACCGTGGACAACAACGAGACCATCACCGTGCATGCCAACCGCAGCAAGACGGTCGACCGCAACGAGACGGTCAGGATCGGCATGAACAAGACGGAAACCATCCTCATGGCCTCGTTGCAGAACGTCGGCATGGGGCGCATGGAAAACGTCGGGCTCGGCTACAGCCTGAACGTCGGCATGATGATGAACACCGTGGTCGGGCTGAACCAGAGCACCCAGGTGATGAAGAAGAAGACCTTGTCGGTGGGCGATAGCTACGAAGTGAGCGTGGGCGGCAGCGACGATGGCTCGAAGATCACCCTGGACGGTCAGAGCATCACCCTCGGCAGCCAGCGCATCGAGCTGACCGCCGACCGCGAGATCCTCTTGCGCTGCGGCCAGAGCACGATCCGCCTGACCCCGGGGGAGATCGAGATCCTCTCGCCCAATGTCGATATCAACTGTTGAGCGGCGGGCGGATGTCCTGTCGCGGCTTTTCCCAAGGAAGGATGGATAGATGAGTGGCCTACCGGTTTCCCATGTCGGCGAAAAAGTCTCGGGAGGGGTTATCTCCACCGGCTCGCCCACCGTGCACGTCGGCAGCAGCGCGGTCGGCCTGGCCGACCGGGCGTCCGCCTGCGTGCCGCTGGTGGGCAAGCCGGTCAACCCGATGCTCGGCAGCAAGCTGTTGCCGGAAGAGGTCGATTTCGCCCTGGCTGCGCCGGACACCTTCACCTTCGCCCGTGGCTACCTGTCGAGCAACCCGCGTATCGGCCGGCTCGGCCGGGGCTGGTGGCTGCCGGGCGAGAGCATGTACCTGGAACTGAGCGAAGACGCCTGCGTGCTGGTCGACGCCCAGGGCCGCCGGATCGGCTTTCCCGCGCTGGCTCCCGGCGCGCAGCATTATTCCGGCAGCGAGGAGCTGTGGCTGCGCCGCGGCGGTTCGAACGGCGGCGCAGCGCAGGCCTGGCGCGGGCGCTGGGCGGCGGTGCCGGCCGAACTGCAGACGCAGGAGGGCTCCGTGCTGGTGCTGTCCGGCCACAGCTACCTGCATTTCCAGCGTTGCCCCGACGGTATCTGGCGCCTGCAGGCCAGCTTCGGCCGCGCCGGCTACCGCACCGAGTTCCGCTGGAGCGGACGTGGCCTGCTCACCGGCGTGCGCGACAGCGCCGGGCGCAGCTATGCTCTGGTCTACCAGCAGGCCTGCGAGCCGAGCGAGGGCGACGATGGCCTGCGTCTGTTCGGCGTGATCCTGGCCAGCCACGACGGACCGCCGCCGGACTACATCGATCCGCAGAGCCCGGGGCTCGACTGGCTGGTGCGCTACCAGTTCAGCGACAGCGGCGACCTGATCGCCGTGCGCGACCGCCTCGGCCAGGTGGTCCGGGTATTCGCCTGGCGCGAGCACATGCTGGTCGCCCACGGCGAGCCGGGCGGGCTGGAGGTTCGCTACGAGTGGGATGTCCATGCTCCGCACGGGCGGGTCGTGAAGCAGATCGAGGCGGGCGGCCTGACCCGTACCTTCCGCTACCTGCGCGATGCCACCGAGGTCAGCGACAGCCTCGGCCGCGTCGAACGCTACGAGTTCGCCGGCGAGGGTGGGCAGCGGCGCTGGACCGCGCTGGTCAGGGCCGACGGCAGCCGTAGCGAGTTCGACTACGACCTGTTCGGCCGCCTGGTCGCCATGCGCGACCCGCTGGGGCGGGAGACGCGGCGCCGGCGCGATGGCCAGGGGCGGATGCTCGAGGAGGAGTCGCCGGGCAAGGCGCGCTATCGCAAGCGCGTCGACGAAGAGACCGGGCTGCTGGTCGAGCTGGAGGACGCGATGCAGCGCCGCTGGACCTTCGAGCGCGACGAACGGGGCAATGCGACGACGGTGCGCGGCCCGGCCGGCAGCACCCGCTACGCCTACGAAGACCCGCGCCTGCCCGACCGCCCGACGCGAATCGTCGACCCGCGCGGCGGCGAGCGGCGCCTGGAGTGGAACCGCTTCGGCCTGTTGGCGGCGTTGACCGATTGTTCCGGCCAGGTCTGGCGTTACGACTACGACAACGAAGGGCGTTTGGTCGCCAGCAGCGACCCGCTGGGACAACTGACCCGGCGCCGCTACGACCCGCTGGGACAACTGATCGGCCTGGAATTGGCCGACGGCAGCGCCCTGAGCTATGAATACGACGCCCTTGGGCGGCAGACCGGTATCGCCGATGCCGAGGGGCACGCCACGCTGTTTTCCTGGGGCCACGGCGATCTGCTGGCGCGGGTTTCCGACGCCGGCGGCGGCGAACTGTCCTACCTGCACGACGAAGCCGGCAGGCTGGTCGCCCTGACCAACGAGAACGGCGTCCAGGCGCAGTTCCGCTACGACCTGCTGGACCGTCTGGTGGAAGAGACCGGTTTCGACGGTCGTCGCCAATGCTATCGCTACAACGCCGCTGACGAACTGGTCGCCCGCGAGGATGCCGACGGTCGCGAGACCACCTATGCCTACGACCGCGACGGCCGCCTGGCGAGCATCCGGGTTCCCGCCACCGAGCACGCACCGGCCCTGGTCGAGCGTTACCGCTGGTTGCCCGACGGCCGCCTGGCCAGCGCCGGCGGGGCGGATTGCGAGGTGCGCTACACGTACGACGAGGTCGGTAACCTGCGCCTGGAAAGCCAGGTACATGCCGACGGTTGGGTCTACAGCGTCGAGCACAGCCACGATGCGCTGGGCGTGCGCCAGACCAGCCGCTACGGCGACGCGCCGCCGGTCGCCTGGCTGACCTATGGCCCGGGTCATCTGCACGGCGCGCTGGTCGGTGCGGTCGAGCTGGCCTTCGAGCGCGACGCCCTGCACCGCGAGGTGCGTCGCGACGCCCGCCGTGACGGGCAGGATGACGCGTTGTTCACCCAGGAGCGCCAGCACGCGCCGCTGGGACGCCTGCAGCGCAGCCGTCTGCGTCTGGCCGGCGGTTTCGACTGGCAGCGCGGCTATCGCTACGACGGACTTGGACAACTGGTCGGCATCGACGACAACCAGTATCCGTCGGTGCGCTACGAATACGACCTCGGCGGTCGCCTACTGGCCAGCCGGCGCGCTGGCGCGGCGGCCAGCGCCTACCGCTACGACGCCGCCGGCAACCGCCTGGAGGGCGTCGGCGAGCATGCGCGCGAGGACGCTCGCCAGGCATTCGCCGAGAACGAACTGTACCGCTCCGGTTTCAGTCGCTCCGAGGCACGCGCGAGCCAGGCCGGCGAAGGTCCGGCGCGCTGGGCCGGCAACCGCGTGGAGAGGATCGCCGGCAACCGCTATCGCTTCGATGCGCTGGGCAACCTGGTCGAGCGTATCGGCGCCGACGGCGAGCGCCTGCGCCTGGCCTACGACGGCGCGCAGCGCCTGGTCCATCTGTTGCGCGATTGCGCCGACGGCACGCGGCTGGAGGCGCGCTACCGCTACGACGCGCTGTCGCGACGGATCGCCAAGGTGGTGCTGCGCGAGGGTGTCGAACAGCAGGTGCGCTTCGGCTGGGACGGCGATCGCCAATGCGCCGAAGCCTTTGCGCGGGAACTGCGCACCACCGTTCACGAACCGGGCGGTTTCGTCCCGTTGCTGCGCCTGGAGCAGGCCTGCGAGCCCGATCCCCCGGAGCTGCTGCAACTGCGCCAGGCGTTCGCCGCCGAGGGCCAGCCGCTGCCGGCGCAATGCGTGCCGGCGCTGGGCGAGGCGCGGGTCGCTTTCTTCCACACCGACCACCTCGGTACCCCCCTGCAACTGAGCGACGAACGTGGCCAACTGCGTTGGCAGGGCGTTCCGGACGACTGGCGGGCGGTGGCGCCGGAACGACAGCCGGGTGCGCAGCCGATCCGCTTCCAGGGGCAGTACCACGACGAAGAAAGCGGCCTCTACTACAACCGCTACCGTTACTACCTGCCGGAAGCCGGGCGCTATGCCAGCCAGGACCCGCTCGGCCTGGGCGGTGGGCCCAACCCCTATGCCTACGCGCTGAACGCGCCCACGCTGGCCTACGATCCCACCGGCCTGATCATCCCGCTGGTGGTGATCGGCGCCTTCGCCGCCCGCGCCGCGATCGGAGCGGCGCTGGGCGCCGGCATCGAGCTGGGGATGCAGACCGGCAAGCAGGTGCTGGGGCAGATGAAGGACAACTGGGACAACGATCGCGACCTCACCGATATCAAGTGGAAGTGCATCGACATCAACTGGAAACACGTCGGCGCCTCGGCGGCCATTGGCACCGTGGCGCCGGGCATGCTCAGCACCGGCAAGACCGTGGTGCAGTCCGCCAAGGCGATCAGGACCCTTTCCGGACAGGCGGCCAACACCGCCAACCGCGCGGCCAAGCTGGCCGCGCGCAAGGCCGCCCATGCCGATACCATCAAGAAGGCCGTGGCCACCCAGGCCGCCTGGCAGACGGGCAAGCAGATCGTCAAATGCCCACTGAAGGACGAAGAAGAGGAGTGCCCGCCGCAATGATCAAGCATTACCTGCTGATGACCCTCGTCTGCATACCGCTGGCGTTGCTCTACGTCTGCCTGGAATGGTTCTTCGGCAACACCTGGGTGACCGTCGGGGTGTTCTTCGGCGTGCTCGTCGTGTTGCGCCTCGGGCTCTACCTCTACCGCCGCTCGAAGGGCATCAGGGACGGCTACCTGGACGAGTGAGCCGTCGGTTCAGCTCACCGACATCCTGGCCGTGAGGTTCTGCTGCATGTAGTCGAGGAAGCGCCGCTGGAACAGCATGGTGTGCTCGTGGGCGGCCTTTTCCGCGGCGTCGGCGTCGCGTGCGGTGATGGCTTCGATGATCTCGTCGTGGTCGCGGCCCAGCTTGATCGAGCTGGCCGAGCTGACGATGTGGTCGAAATGCAGGTGCAGCAGGCGCTGGCCTTCGCCCAGCAGGCGCTCGTAGTAGCTGATGAAATATGGGTTGCGGCCGGCCTCGGCGACACTCATGTGGAACGCCTTGTTCAGTTCCGACATGGCCTGGAAATCGCCGCTGGCGACCGCTTCCATGTAGGCGGCGTCGGCCCGACGGATGTTCTCCAGGTCGTCCTCCTTGTGCTGGCTGGCCGCCAGGCGTGTCACTGCGCGCTGGATCAGGTCCAGCGCGGCGATGTAGTTGGGGAATTCCTCGATCTCGAACGGTGTGACCAGGGTGGTTCGGTTGGGCAGGATGGTCACCAGGCCTTCGGTGACCAGGCGCGCCAGGGCGTCGCGCACCGGCGAGCGGGACAGGCCGAACTGTGCGGCCAGAGACACTTCGTCCAGTTGTACGCCGGGCTTGAGCTTCAGCGTGAGGATCTGCCGACGCAGTTCCTCGTAGATGTAGCGGCCGCCATGGCGCCGTCCGCCGCTTTCGGTTTCTTGCTCTTTGCCCATCATCAGGTCTCGGTGTTCGCGGACTGTGTCATACAGACCAGCCCGTCATCTTAGCGTGGCGTGGTCGGCCTCGGGAATGCCGGACCCCAGGTATCGCTGAGCATGAATCCGGCTGCCAGCGGGTCGTCCGGATCGATGCCGAGCTGCTGCAGGCCATACAGCCAGGCGCGTCCTTCCACTCGGGGGAGAATCGCAGGTCGTCCGCCAACCTCGGTATGGCCGAGCAGCTCGACCTGGAATTCGCCACCGATGATGGAGCGCGACAGCAGCCGTTCGCCGACCTGTACCAGGCCGCGCGCACTCAGCGTCGCCAGGTTGGCCGAGCTGCCGGTGCCGCAGGGCGAGCGGTCGACCCGACCCGGCGGCAAGGTGGTGCAGGTCTGGTAGGTGCGGGCGTCCAGGCGCTTGCGGAACATCACGTAGGCCACTTCGTCGATCCCGGCATACAAGGGGTGGCGTACGCGCACCTGGCGGTTGATCAGTTCCTTCAGGCGGACTCCGGCGTCGGCCAAGTGGCGGGCGTTCTCCGCAGCGATGCGCAGACCGACCTGGTCGACGTCCACCAGTGCGTAATAGACGCCGCCGAACGCCAGGTCGAGGGTCAGCGGGCCGAACGCGTCGCCGTCGATGCAAACGTCGAGCTGCTCGACGAAGGACGCTACCATGTCCAGCGAAACGCTCAGGCAGCGCCCGTCGGAGCAGCGTGCGCGGGCGGTGACCAGGCCGGCCGGGGTGTCGAGCACGACGGTGGTTTCCGGTTCGTGCATCGGCAACATGCCCAGCTCCAGCAAAGCGGTGACCACGCAGATGCAATTGCTGCCGGACATGGGGTGGGCCTTGTCGGCCTGAAGCACGATGAAGCCGGCGTGGGCCTCCGGGCGGGTCGGCGGCAGCAGCAGGTTCACCGACATCTGCAGGCAGCCGCGTGGCTCCAGCGTCACCAGGCGGCGAAGGCTATCGTCCACCCGGTTGATGTGGTTCATCTTGTCCAGCATGGTCGCGCCGGGGATGCCGAGCACACCGCCGGTGATCACTTTGCCGATCTCGCCCTCGCAGTGCACCTCGGCCAGTTGTAGCGTTTTCTTCCAGCGCATCGTTCCTACCTCACTTGATATACCAGCCCCAGGGGCGGTCGCTGTCGTAGCGTGTGATCTGCTTGGTTTCCAGGTAGTTGTCGAGGCCCCATTCGCCCAGCTCGCGTCCTATGCCGCTGTGCTTGTAGCCACCCCAGGGCGCCTCGGTGAAAGTCGGCTGCGAGCAGTTGATCCAGACGATTCCGGCACGAAGGCGGCGGGCGACGCGCTGGCAGCGCTGCAGGTCGCGGGACATCACTGCGGCACCCAGGCCGAAGCGCGAGGCGTTGGCCGAACGTACGGCTTCCTTCTCGTCGTCGAAAGGGCGCACGCAGACCACCGGCCCAAAAATTTCCTCGTTCCAGATCCAGGCGTCTTCCGGCACGTCGGCGAATACCGTGGGCTGTACATAGAAACCCTTGTCCAGGCCGGCCGGGCGTTTGCCGCCGCAGACCAGCCGCGCGCCATCCTCGTGGCCACGGGCGATGGCCTGCAGCACCTTGTCGTACTGGGTCCTGTTCACCAGCGGACCGAGCAGGACGCCTTTCTCGAGGCCGTTGCCGATGGTGATTTTGCGGGCTTCCTCGGCCAGGCGTTCGAGCAGGGGCTGGTACAGGGCGCGCTCCACCAGCACACGGGAGGTGGCGGAGCAGACCTCGCCCTGGTTCCAGAAAATGCCGAACAGTATCCACTCCACCGCGGCTTCCAGGTCGCTGTCGGCAAAGATCACGAAGGGCGACTTGCCGCCCAGTTCCAGGCTGATGTTCTTTATGTCGCGGGCCGCGGCCTGCATGATCCGGCTGCCGGTGGGGACGCTGCCGGTGAAGGCCAGCTTGTCGATATCCGGGTGCTCGGCCAGCGGTGCGCCGGCGTCCGCGCCGAGACCGGTGACCACGTTCAGCACGCCCGCCGGCAAGCCGGCCTCATGGGCGATTTCAGCCAGGTGCAAGGCGCTCAGCGGGGTCAGCTCCGAAGGCTTGAGGACCATGCAGCAGCCGGCGGCCAGTGCCGGTGCGACCTTCCAGGAAGCCATCAGCATCGGGAAGTTCCAGGGGATGATCGCGCCGGCCACCCCGACGGGTTCTCTGCGCGCCACGGCACTGAAGCGCTCGTCGGCCAGGGCGATCTGCCGCTCCCGGTTCGTGTCCAGCCGTTCGGCGAGGTCGGCGTAGAAATCGAAGCAACCGGCGGTGTCGTCGATGTCCCACAGGGCTTCGGGCAGCGGCTTTCCATTGTCTCGTACCTCCAGTTCGGCCAGCTCCCGCTGGCGGCCGCGGATGCCCTGGGCGATGCGTCGCAGTACGGCGGCGCGCTCGGCACCGGCGAGGTTCGGCCAGGGACCGTCGTCGAAGGCGGCGCGGGCGGCCTTGACCGCGGTATCGATGTCTTCGGCGGTGGCGGCGCCGACACGGGCGAGCAACGATTCGTCGCTCGGATCGAAGGTCTCGAAGCTGCCGCCTCTGGCGGGAGCGATCCACTGGCCGTCGATATAGAGCTGCTGATAGTTCATGCGAGTCCTCCGATAAGGGCGAAACGATGGGCGCAGAAAGGCGTCAGGTCCTGGGCCGGCTGGCGATCCGCGGCCAGGTCGGTGACCAGGCGGCCGGTGGTGGCGCCGAGGGTCAGGCCGAGTTGGCCGTGGCCGAAGGCCATCAGCACGTTGTTCAGGCGCGGCGAGCGGTCGATCACCGGCTTGGTATCGGGCAGGAACGGCCGGTAGCCGACGCCGAATTCGACCTGCTCGGTTTTCAATCGAGGCAACACGCGGCGCGCTTTTTCCAGGATGATTTCGGCGCGTCGAAAGTTCGGCTCGGCGTCGGGGCCGGCGAATTCGATAGTGCCGCCGATCTGCAGGCCGCGGGTCATGGGGCTGAAGCAGAAACCACCGTCGGCGTAGATCACCGAGTGACGGATTTCCACGCCGGGCGCGGGTAATACGGCCTGGTAGCCGGCGATGCCGACCAGCGGAATGGCGACTCCCAACTGCCCGAAGAAGCGCCGCGAGCCTGTGCCGGCGGCGACCACCACCAGGCTGGCCGGCAGGCGCTGGCCGCCGGCGAGGGTTACACCGCTGGCGCGGTCGGCGCTCTCGTCGATACGACGGACCTCATCGCGTAGACGGATGCCGCCCTGGGCGATGAAGCTTTCGGTCAGCGCGGCGATGAAGCCTTCGGTGTCGCTCACCGCGCGCCAGTCGGGGAACAGCAGGCCATGGTCGAACTTTCCGGCCAGGGCCGGTTCCAGATCGCCGATGGCGGCGGCGTCCAGTTCTTCGGACTTGAATCCCAGGCTCCTACGCAGCTCCAGATGCGGACGTTCGCGGACCAGGGCGGCGGGGGAGTCGAACACCTCGATGATCGGCCGCTGGCCCAGCAGGTTCCTGTCTGGGCAGGCATCCAGCAAGGGCGCGTAGTCCTCGTAGACGCGATGGGTTAGCCGCGCCAGGTCGCGGGCGATCTCGGTGATCTTCGAATGCCTGGCGCAGGCGACGAAGCGCAGGAACCAGGGCAAGATGCCCGGTAGGGCGCCGGGGCGCAGGGCCAACGGACCCTGCTGGTCGAACAGCCAGCCAGGGACTTTCATCAGAATGCCCGGCTTGGACAGCGGTACCACCTCGCTCACCGCCATCTGCCCGCAACTCCATTTCGCCGTGCTGTCGCCGGGAGCGGCGGGGTCGACCAGGATGACGCGGTAGCCTTCGCGTTGCAGGTAGAGCGCGCAGCAGACGCCGACGATGCCGCCGCCGATGACCACCGCGTCCTGGACAGGGGCCTGCGATCCGTTCATTTCAGGTTCTCGTCGTGATGGGCTGTGCCGGAGAAGTCTTCCAGGCTGAAGCCGTTCCAATAGGGGTGGCTGCGGTCCACATGATGCTCCGAATGACTGGTGATGAAGGCGCGGCCCTCGATGTTCGGATACACCGCCGGGGTGCCGTCGGCCAGTTCGGTGGCGGACTCGACGCGCGCGTCGAAACGGCTGCCGATCAGGCTTTCGTGGCGGAACACCTCGCCGGGCGCCAGCAGCCCCCGCGCATGGCGTTGGGCGACTCGTGCGGAAGTACCGGTACCGCAGGGCGAGCGGTCCACCAGGCTGTCGCCGGCGATCACCACGCTGCGCCCGTCGGAGTCCGCCGCCAGGGGGCGGCCGGTCCACATGCAGTGCCGCACGCCGCGGATGCTCGGGTCCTGCGGATGGACCACGGTGAACTCGCGGTTGATTCGCCGCTGCACTTCGCGCCCCCACTCCAGCAGTTGCTGCGGGCTGAAGTGCTCGCAACCGGGGTAGTTCGGTTGCGGCTCGATGATAGGGTAGAAGTTGCCGCCGTAGGCGATGTCCAGGCGCAACTCGCCCAAGGCCGGCAACTGGACCGTCAGGTCGCGTAGCAGGAGGAAGCTCGGCACGTTGGTGAAACGCACCGAGCCAACCTTGCCGCCTTCCATCCGATAGCGTGCGCGAACCTGCCCGGCCGGAACGTCCACCAGCACTTCGCCTGCCGTGCGCGGTTCGACCAGGCCGCTTTCCAGGGCGAAGGCGATCGAACCCAGGGTGGCGTGCCCGCACATCGGCAGGCAGCCGGACGTCTCGATGAACAGCAGGCTGAAATCGGCCTCCGCGCTCAGCGGCGGATAGAGCAGAGTGCCGGACATGTGGCCGTGGCCACGTGGCTCGAGCATCAGCGCGCGGCGAATCCAGTCGTGCTCGGCGACGAACTGCCGGCGCCGCTCGCTCATGCTGGCGCCGCTCAGCTCGGGTGCACCGGCGATCACCATGCGCACCGGCATGCCTTCGGTATGGCCTTCGATACAGCGGAACGTATGACGGGTCATCTCGGGCTCCTTGGGGTACCGCCGCCACCTATGGCGGGGTACCGGTGCGGGGGTGCTCAGCGCTGGGACGCCTCGAAGACTTTGCGGAACTCGGTCTTCTCCTGATCGCTCAGCGGCAGTAGCGGGGCGCGCGCTTCGCCGGCGGCGAAGCCGGCCAGCTCGCAGCCGTACTTGACCTTCTGCACGAACTTGCCGGCTTCCATGCTGGCCATCACCGGGAACAGCGAGCGCACCACGGCCTGTGCGCCGGCCAGGTCGCCGGAGACGTATTTGCGGTGGAAGTCCACCACCTGGTCCGGGAAGCAGTTGGCCGGCCCGCAGATCCAACTGCTGGCGCCCCAGATAAAGAAGTCCAGGGCCTGGTCGTCCGAGCCGCAGGACAGTTGCAGCCTGCCCTTGTAGGTTTCGCCTATCTCGATGGCGCGCAGCAGGTTGCCGCTGCTCTCCTTGATACCCATCACGCGTGGGTGGTCGGCAAGCGCGCCGAGCACCTCGTAGCCGACTTCCACGTTGGTGCGCACCGGGTAGTTGTAGAGCACCAGGTTGATCTCGGGGAAGGCCTCGAGAATGGTCTTGTAGTGCTGGATCAGCTCGGCTTGCGACGGCAGTGCATAGTAGGGTGGGGCGATGAGGAGGTTGTGGTAGCCGGCATCGACGGTCTGCCTGACCTGCTCCAGCACCTCGCGGGTGCAGGAGCCGTTGGCGCCGGCGATCAGCAGGGCGCGGTCGCCAACCACTTCCTTGACGGTAGCCAGCACCTGGCGGCGCTCCGGGTTGGTCAGGGCGTAGTACTCGCCGGTGGAGCCCAGGGGTACGAAACCGCTGACGCCGGCCTCGAGCTGGTACTCGATGATCGAGGCGAGAGTGTCGTGATCGACGGCCCCTGATTTGTCGAAGGGCGTGACGAGAGCGGGCAGGATGCCTTGCATGTGCATGGTGCGTCTCCGGTTCGGTGGGGTGGGTCAATAGGCGAAGCGTCTGAGCATCCGCGCCTCGACCATGCCGACCAGGCGGGTCAGCGGGAAGGCGACGAGGAAATAGATGACGGCGACGGCGGAGAGGAACTCCACTGGCCGCGCGGTACTGTTGGAAATGTTCTGGCCGACGAACATCAGGTCGGCGACGCCGACGGAGGAGATCAGAGCGCTCTCCTTGAATAGGCTGACCAGGTTCGACAGCAGCGGTGGAACCGCGCGCAGCAGGGCCTGCGGGAAAACCACGTAGAACACCTTGACCCGCATGGTCAGGCCCAGCGCGACACAGGCGTCGTGCTGTTCGGCGGCGATGGATTTCAGCGCGCCGCGGAAGGTCTCGCTGGTGATCGCCGTCATGAACAGCGTCAGGGAGATGGCCACCGAGACGTAGGGCGGAATATCCAGGCCGAACACCACCGGAAAGCAGAAGAACACCCAGAACAGCTGGATCAGTAATGGCGTGCCGCGGAAGAATTCGACGAAGAGTATCGCCGGGACCTTCAGCAGACGGCTGCGTACGTTGCGCAGCAGGGCCAGGCCGAAGCCGGCCAGGCTGCCGAGCAATGCGCAGCCCAGGGTGAAAGCGAGGGTCAGGCCCAGGCCCTTGAGCAGCACATGCCAATAGGCGAAAACGAGGGTGAAGTCGAGCTGCATGGCGGTTTCTCCTCAGCGCTGCACGGCCAGATCCTGGCGCCGCTCCAGGTACTGCACCAACTGGCCGACGGGCAGCGACAGGGCGAAATAGACGAGGGCGATCAGGGTGTAGGTTTCCAGCGGACGGTAGGCCTCGGTGGCCAGGCTCTTGCCCACGTACATCAGGTCGGAAACCGCGACGATAGCCACCAGAGCACTCTGCTGCAGGCTGCCGATGCCATTGGTCATCAGCACCGGTACTGCGCTGCGCAGGGCCTGTGGCAGCACCACGTGGAGCGTGCGCTGCCAGGGCTTGAGGCCGAGGGCGGTACTGGCATCCAGCTGTTCGCGCGGCACCGCCTGTACGCCGGCCCGGTAGGCTTCGGCGTTGAACGCGGTGAGATTCAGACCCAGGGCCAGAAAGCCCATGACGATGGGCTCGATGAACAGGCCGAAGAGCATCGGCAAGCAGTAGAAGAACCACACGATCTGCAGCAGCGCCGGGGTGCAGCGGAAGAATTCGACGAACAGCTGCGCCGGCCAGCGGATGAAGAACCAGCGACTGAGCGTCATCAGGCTCAGGCCGAATCCGGCGACGAGACCGATCAGGTTCGACACCAGCGCCAACTCCAGAGTGACCTTCAGGCCATCGAGCAATGCCGGCAGGCTGCCGCCGAGAAAGTGGAAATCGAACTGGTAGTTCACGACGCCGCCTCCTCAGTCCAGGTGCACGACCTTTTCCAGGAACTCGCGGGTGCGGGTTTCCCTGGGTTGGCTGAATATCTGTTCGGGGCGGCCCTGCTCGACCACCTTGCCATTCGCGCAGAACACCACTCGGGTGGCGATGTGACGGGCGAAATGCATGTCGTGGGTGACGATGATCATCGCCATCTTCTGCTCGGCCAGTTGCAGCATCACGTTCTGCACCTCGATGACCATCTCCGGGTCGAGCGCCGAAGTGACTTCGTCGAACAACATCAGCCGGGGTTCGAGCATCAGTGCGCGAGCGATCGCCACGCGCTGCTTCTGGCCGCCGGAAAGCTGGCTGGGGTAGGCGTGCAACTTGTTTTCCAGGCCCAGGCGGGCAAGGTAGGCGTGGGCCTTTGCGCTGGCCTCGGCCCTGGACCAGCCGCGGACCCTGCATGGTGCGAGGATCAGGTTGCCCAGCACCGATAGATGCGGGAACAGGGTGTAGTGCTGGAAGACCATGCCGATCTGCGTACGCAGGGATTCGTCCAGCGGCTTGCCGTGGCGTCGCTCGCCGTTGATGTAGGGCTTGCCCTGGAAGGAGATGGTGCCGCCCTGGATGCCTTCGAGGCCCATCAGCACCCGGAGCAGGGAACTCTTGCCGCTACCGGACGGGCCGATGATCACCAGGCGGTCGTCGGCGCGCATGTCCAGGTTCATGTCGTCCATTACCACCAGTTGTTCGCCGTACGTCTTGCGGACGCCGCGCAACTGGATGAAGTCGCCGTCGAGGGAGATGTTCGAGGCGAGCGGAACCTGTGGCTGGGTAGCCACCAAACGGGGAATGTTCATTGCAGGACTTCTCCGGGGCCGCCAGTGGGGAGGCAGCCCGCTATGCGAGTCGGGATCTGCTGAGCAGGATTACTGGGCGGAAGCCTGGGCGTTGACCTGGGCGGACGCCTCGTCCACCAGCCGGTCGATCTCGCCGGTCTCGCGGCGTTGGGTCAGGTAGATGTTGAGAACCTGCAGGTCCGCTGCCGAAACGTCGCGGCGCATACCGAAGGAGACGCCCTGTTTGGCCAGCGCCGGCCGGGGCAGGACCTCTTTCGCCCAGGCGTTGGCCAGCGTGTACAGATGGTTGGTGTCGCTGGCATCGACCAGCACGTCGGCACGCCGCGACATCAGGGCAAGGCGGGTTTCGTCCATGCCTGGCAGGCGCATCACGCGGCCTTGCCTGACGACATTGGAAATCGCCTTATCCTGGGCTGTGCCGGACATCACCGCAAAGGTCACACCGGGCTTGTCGTAATCTGCGATGGCGTTGCCTGCCCCGCTGAACTTGGGGTTTTCCTTGTTGACCACCAGCGACACCTGGTAATCGGTCGCTGGTGCGGAGAAGGATACCGCCAGGGCCCGCTCCGGCGTCTGGTTGAGGGCCATGGCCAGGTCCCATTTGCCGCTCTGCAGCCCGGCGACGAGGTTGTCCCAGTTGGTGTCGACGAATTCCACCCTGACCTTCAGCACTTTCTCACCGAAGTTGCGGCACAGGTCGACGAAGTAACCGCTGTATTGGCCGCTGCCGGCATTGCGCATGACATACGGCGCGGCGACCGCGGCGCCGCAGCGTAGCACGCCGGCCTTCTGTACGTTCTGCCACAGAGAAGCATCGTCGGCGGCCTGGGAAGGGGCGTGGCCGAGCAGGATGCCGAGGGCACCCGCACAGACCAGTAGGTGACGGATGGAGCGAGGAAGCAAACGAACCATTTTGACCTCTCCGTTGATTTGTTCTTGTAGGCAGAAGGGCAAATAACCTATCGCTGCGTGTTTCGTTGTGTTCCATGCTGTGTGCAGCAATGTATGCAGAGTATTTTCAACACACGAGTCCTGTCAACAGCTCACGGCTGATTCGTTCGCCAGTCGCGACTGATCGGTCAGGCGAGCCCGTCCGCTGGAACCAGTCGCACGCCTTCGCTCTCCAGGCGCCCGCGATACGTTCGCCGAGGCTCTGCTGGCGGCTTCCCACTGGTAATCTTGTGGCGGGTCGGCGGACGGGCGTTTCGCCCATGCGCCCTGCGCGAGGCGCCGGCCAGTCATCCTTCCCGCGTTCAAGGAACCGACCATGCACGACCTGCCTACCTACGACGATGTGATCGCCGCCGCCGCGCGGATCGCCGGGCATGCCAACCGCACGCCGGTGATGTCCTCGCGTACCCTCGACGAAGAACTCGGCGCGGAAGTCTTCTTCAAATGCGAAAACCTGCAGCGCATGGGAGCGTTCAAGTTCCGCGGCGCCTTCAACGCGCTGTCGCGGTTTTCCGCCGAGCAGCGTGCCGCCGGGGTGGTGGCGTTCTCCTCCGGCAACCACGCCCAGGCCATCGCCCTCTCGGCGCGCTTGCTGGGGATCCCGGCGACCATCGTGATGCCGGCCGACGCGCCGGCGGTGAAGATCGAGGCGACCCGTGGCTACGGCGGGCAGGTAGTGCTCTATGACCGCTATACGGAAGATCGCGAGCAGATCGGCCGCGACCTGGCGCAGCGCCATGGCCTGACCCTGATCCCGCCCTACGATCACCCCGACGTGCTGGCCGGGCAGGGCACCGCGGCCAAGGAACTGTTCGAAGAAGTCGGTCCGCTGGACGCCTTCTTCGCGCCCCTCGGCGGCGGCGGCTTGCTCTCCGGCTGCGCCCTGGCGATCCGCGCGCTGGCGCCGGCCTGCCGGATCTACGGGGTGGAGCCGGAGGCCGGCAACGATGGCCAGCGTTCGCTGCGCAGCGGCGCCATCGTGCATATCGATACGCCGCAGACCCTCGCCGATGGCGCCCAGACCCAGCATTTGGGCAATCTCACCTTCCCGCTGATCCAGCGCAACGTCGATGACATCCTCACCGCCAGCGACGCCGAACTGGTGGATGGCATGCGCTTCCTCGCCGCGCGGATGAAGCTGCTGGTCGAGCCCACCGGTTGCCTCGGCCTGGCCGCCGCCCGCCAGCGCAAGGACGAATTGCGCGGCAAGCGGGTCGGGATCCTGCTCAGCGGCGGTAACGTCGACCTGGCGCGTTTCTGCGCCTTGCTCGGCGGCTAGCCGGCCGCTAGAGGCCGAGTCCTTCGCTGGCTGCCCAGCGCGCCATCAGGCGGTTCGACGGCAGGCTTTCGTCGAGCAGCTTGCGCGCGCTTTCCACCCCCGCGACCGGCAGGCCCTGCGGGTCGAGCAGGCCGATCTGCACCAGCACGCCGGCCTGGTCCCAATAGATGTGCTCGTGGTACAGGCGGTCGCCGCGAAAGCGCACCACGCCGAGCATGGGGATTTCCACGAAGCGCCCGGTGGGTGGGACGCCGGGCAGCAGCCAGTCGATCTCGCAGCTGTGGGTGAAGCGCATGACGAACTCGTCGACCACCTGCAGCGCCCCCACCGTCCGCGAAATCGGCGTGAGGGTCATGTCCGGCGGGTTGCCGTGGATGAAGTGATGGCGGTAGAAGCGGCTCAGTTCGCGCTGGCCGACGCCGCCGGTGAGGGTCGGGACATGGTTGACGTAGGGCTCGGCGACCATGGTCGCCATGGTCGCGGCGACGTCGCGGGTATCGAACTCGTGGCGCACATGCTCGTCCCACAGCGCGGAGAGGTCGAAGTTCGGCCCGATCTCCCGCTTCAGGGCGGCGATGCTGCGTTCGTGGGCCATCAGGTAGGCCGGTTTGTCGAAGTGCATGCCGCCGACGCGGGCGAAGGCGTGATCGACGCCGGGGTAGAGGTACAACTCGGTCTTGGGCAGGTTGCGCAGGCAGGGCAGGATCGCGTCGCGGGCCTGCTGCGGGCAGTAGGCGTCCTGTTCGGCGAAATGCAGCACCAGCCGGCCCTTGATCTGTTTCGCCTCGTCGAGCAGCGCCTCGATGCCCATGCCATAGTAGCCCACCGAGCAGGAGACGTCGGTGCGCGTCGCGGCGAGGTAGGCCAGCTTGCCGCCCATGCAGAAGCCGACGAAGCCGATCCCGGCGTGGACCACCTCCTCGCGTTGGCGCAGGTGCTCGATACAGGCGGCGATGTCGTCCACCGCGGCGTCCAGGTCGATGCGCTGGAACAGCTCGATGGCCTTGGCGAAGGCCGCTTCGTCGTAGCCCAGGTCGACCCCCGGCTGGAGCCGCCAGAACAGGTCGGGGACCAGGGCCACGTAGCCCTCTTCGGCGTACAGGTCGGCCACCGCGCGCATGTTCGCGTTGACGCCGAAGATTTCCTGACCGATCACCACGCCCGGCCCCTTGCCGCTGGCGGGGAGCGCGAGATACGCGTCGAACCGGCCGCTGCCGTCGGACGCGGCGATGCTGACGTACTGTCCCATGCCTGGATTCCTCATCGGGTTGTTGTTGGAGTGGGAAAACGGGAAAGCGAAGCGAACCAGCCTAGTAGGAACCGGCCGGCGGGTCATTGGCTATCCGCATGCTGGCGGGAGGGTATCCGGATTGTCCGGGAGCGAGGGGCGGGAGGCGGCGCGATCCTCGGCGAGCCGCTCGCGGATACCGCTCAGTCCCGCTGGCGCTGCCAGGGCGGGCCCGCGGCGAACCGCGCTTCCACCCATTGGCGGAACGCGCTGGCCGCCGCCGTGGCGTAGCGCGCCGAGGGGCGCACCAGGTAGACGCCGGCGTCGGCATCCAGTTGCCACTCCGGCAGCACCCGTACCAGCCTGCCGGCTTCGAGGTCGCGGCTCATCAGCCACTCGCCGGCGGCGAAGATGCCCAGGCCCTGGCGTGCGGCGCAGAGCAGGGCCTCGTTGTCGTTGCTGACCATCGAGCCGCGTACCCGCACGGGCTGCTGTTCGTCCTGGCGGGTCAGCTTCCATTCCGGGTACGAGTGCAGTCCGCTGAAGCCGAGGCAGTTGTGTGCCGCCAGGTCGGCCGGGATACGCGGTACCCCATGCCGCTCCAGGTAGTCTGGAGCGGCGCCGAGGATGCGCCGATGGGCGCACAGCCGCCTGGCCACCAGGCGGCTGTCGGCCAGTTCGCCGACCCGGATCGCGAGGTCGAAGCCTTCCGCGATGATGTCGACGAAGCGCTCCGAATAGTCGGTTTCCAGCACCACCTGCGGATGCGCCAGGGCGAACTCCGCCAGCAGCGGACCGAGCCAGAGCCGGCCCATCGCCGACGGCAGGGCGACGCGCAGGCGTCCGCGCAGTTGCGCGGCGCCCAGGCTGGCTTCGTGCTCGGCCTCGTCGAGCAGGTCGACGGCCTGGCGGAAGCGGCTCGCCAGGCGCTCGCCTTCATCGGTGAAGCGCAGTTGCCGGGTGGTGCGTTCGACCAGGCGGATGCCGAGGCGACGCTCCAGTGCGCCGAGCCGCTTCGAGAGCACCGAGGGATGTCGTTGCAGGGCGCGGCCGGCGGCGGCGAACGAACCGTGCTCGGCCAGGGCCAGGAGCGTGGCGACTTCATCGGCCTGCCGGCTGTCGAACGGTTGCATGCATGCGCCTCTTGCGGGTGGGTCAGGGCAAGAGTACCAGCGCGCCTTGCGAGCGTCCCTCCAGCAGATCGGTATGCGCCACGGCCGCCTCGGCCAGCGGGTAGCGCCGCCAGACCCGGGGCTGGATGACACCGTCTGCATGGGCGCGCAGCACAGCCTGCGCGCGTAGCCGGTATTCCTCCGGGTTGGCGGTGTGGGCGGCGAGCGAGGGACGGGTGAGGAACAGCGAACCCTTGGCGTTGAGGGTGGCGACTTCGACGGCTGGCGGCACGCCGGAGGTAGCGCCGAAGGACACCAGCAGGCCGCGCGGACGCAAGCTGTCCAGGGACGCCTCGAAGGTAGCGCGACCGATGGGGTCGTAGACCACATCGACCTTGCGCCCGGCGGTCAGCTCGGCGACCTGGGCGGCGAGACTGGCCGCGTCGAACACCAGCACCTCGTCGCAGCCGGCAGCCCTGGCCCGCTCGACGCTTTCCGCCTTCGACACCACGCCGATCACCCAGGCGCCCAGGTGCCGGGCCCAGGCCGCCATCAACTGGCCGACGGCGCCCGCCGCGCCGTACAGCAGGATGCGTGTGCCGGGCCCGACGGGGTAGGTGGCATGCAGCAGGTAGTGCGCGGTGATCCCCTTGAACAGCAGAGCCGCCGCGTCCTCGAAAGCGAGTGTGTCGGGCAGCTTCAGCAAGCGCTCGGCGGGGTAGAGCCGGGCGCTGGCATAGGCGCCCAGCGGGCCGGTGGCATAGGCGACGCGGTCGCCCGGCGCCAGTCCGGAGACTCCCGGACCCAGCGCGGCGACCACTCCGGCGCCTTCCAGGCCGAGGCCGGACGGCAGCGGAATCGGTACCGCTCCCGAGCGCTGGCCGAGGTCCAGCGGATTGACGCCGATGGCGGCCTGCTCCAGCCAGACCTCGCCGGGGCCCGGTTGCTGCGCCTGGACTTGCTCCAGGCGCAGGACCTCGGGGCCTCCGTTTGCGTTGAGGGTGATGCGACTGGGCATGGCGGTCTCCTTGGCTGCGTTCGTCGTTCCGGCAGTCTAATGAAGCATCCGGGGATGACCAGGTAGGTTCTTTGCAGTTGATTGCTGCACCACATGCAGTAGTGAGACGGTGCTCCAAGGTGACCGAAAGTCGTGTTTCCGTATCGACGGGATTCGCCTAGTGTAAGGCGGCAGCCTGGACGGCCATGGTCCCTGTGGTCGCCGGGATCATTTCGGGAGAGTCCCATGACGGCACCTTTCAAGGATCATTTCTCCACCGGTTCGGCGAACTACGCCGCACATCGTCCGACCTACCCGGCGCGGCTGGTCGACGAGCTGGCCGCGCTCTGCCCCGGCACCCGCCTGGCCCTGGACTGCGGCTGCGGCACCGGACAGCTCACGGTGCTGTTGGCCGAGCGTTTCGAACGGGTGGTCGGTACCGACGCCAGCGCCGCGCAGATCGACAAGGCGCAGGCTCGCGAGCGGGTCGAGTATCGCGTGGCCCTGGCCGAGGACAGCGGGCTGCCGGCGGCCAGCGCCGACCTGGTGACGGTCGCCCAGGCCGCCCACTGGCTGGACCTGCCGCGCTTCTACGAGGAAGTCCGGCGTGTGGCCCGTGCGGACGCCATCCTGGCTCTGGTTACCTATGGCGTATTGCATGTCGACGGCCCCATGGAACCGCTGGTCCAGCACTTCTACCACCAGGTCGTCGGCCCCTACTGGCCTGCCGAGCGGCGCCACGTGGAGGAGGGCTACCGCAATCTGCCGTTCCCCTTCGAGGAGCGTCGCCTGCCGGACCTGGCCATCGAGGTGGCCTGGACCCTGGACGAACTGCTGGGCTATGTCGGTACCTGGTCGGCGGTGAAGGAAGCCGGCAAGGCCCTTGGCCAGGATCCGGGCGCCGCGTTCGTCGATGAGCTGCGCGAAGCCTGGGGCGACCCGCAGACGCGCTATCGGGTCAGTTGGCCGCTGACAGTGCGCGCCGGGGTGATCCGCTGAGCTATCGAAAGCGCTTCGAGTCTTCAGTCATGACCGCGGAGGAACGTGACCACCGCGTCCAGCACCGCTTCTGGCTGCTGGCGATGGGGAACGTGGCCGCAACCCGGTAGCGGTCGCAACGTTGCCGGACCGCCGGCAAGGCGGGCGAGGCGTTGCGGATGTCGTTGCGAGCCATACTCGTCGAGTTCGCCATGCAGGCTCAGGATCGGGCAGCGCACCCGCGCCAGGTCGGCGTCCAGGTTCCAGTCGGCGAAGTCTTCGGAAAGCCAGGTGTCCACCCAGCTGCGTAATACCCAGCGTGCCTTTTCGCCGTGGTAGCGTTCCAGGCGTTGCAACTGTCCGTCGCGGGCGAAGACGCGGTCGGCGGCGCGGATGCCGTCTAGGGTGAGGGGCTCGACGAAGGTCAGCGCCGCTTCGACCACCAGCGCTTGACAGGCCTGCGGCCACGCCGCCGCACAGGCCACCGCCATCGAGCCGCCAACGCTGTGGCCGAAGGCGATGAAGCGTTCGATCCCTAGTTGTCGCAGGACGACGGGAAAGTCCCGGCGCGCTTCGTCTTCGATGAAGTCCAGGGGCAGGGCATCGGGGTGGGCAGGCGAGAGGCCGAAGCCAAGCCGGTCATAGGCGACCACCGGACGTCTGCTGGCGGCTGCCAGCCGTTCCGGGAAGTCCCGCCACAACGCCACGCAGCCCAGCGACTCGTGCAGCAGCACGATCGGCAGCGCGGAGCCGGCTGCGGCGGGCGTCCAGCGTTTGGCGAAGAGCTGCCCGCGGGGCGTGTCGATCCGGTATTCGCGGCTTTCTATGGGGGACATGGACGGCTTCCTTCTCGAGTCTCGGGTGGTTGACTGGCGCAATAGGCCGATTGGTCGGCATGGGCCGGCCTTATCCGTCGCTAGGGTGACGGGAGGCTTGTCGATACTATGTAGGCTCTTCGCAGGAAACGATCCTCGAAAGGGCTCTTCGATAGTCCGATCGGGCCAGGAGGGGCGGTGAAAGAAGTTGCGGTGCTAGCCTACGATGGTTGCTGGGGGATGGGGGTGTTCGCCGTGGCGGACTTTTTCCGCATCGTCTCTCTGTTGGAGGCGCATATCGGCCTGGAGCCATCCTTTCGAGTGCGCATCCTTGCATCGGCCCGCGAGGTGACGGTCGCCAGCGGCCATTCGCTGCGAGCGGACGCGATCCTGGAGATCGACGCGGACTGCGACCTGCTGGTGATTCCCGCCATCGAGGGAGCGCGGCTGGCCGGCTTCGTACCGGATGCGGCGAGCCTGGCCTGGATCGCGCAGCGGATCGACGCCGGTGCCCGGGTCCTCGCCCTCACCACCGGGGCCGCCTGGCTGGCCGCCAGCCGGCGCGCCGACGGTCTCCTGCTGGCCAGCCACTGGGCCTACGTTCGGCAGTTGGCCAGGCGCTATCCGCAATGCCGCTTCATCGGCCAGCGTTCGTACCTGCAGGCTGACGGACTCTATACCACCGGCTCCCTGGGCGGCTGCTTCGATGCCTTGCTGGAAATCATCGCCCGGGAGCGAGGCGACCGCTTCTCGCAGCTCTGCGCCACCCACCTGCTGGTCGCCGATGCGCAACGCCTGAGTCCGATCCTGCCGGGTCGCCGCAACCATCGCGATGAGAGCATCCTTGCGTTGCAGGACTGGATCGAGGCCAACCACGCCGAGCCCCTCGGCTTGGAACGTATGGCCGCCCAGGCCGGCCTTGCGTTGCGTACCCTGAAACGTCGCTTCGGTGCTGCCACCGGGCTTTCGCCGATCCGTTACCTGCAACAGGTCCGGGTCGACCGGGCGAAGAAGTTGCTGCTGGCCACCCCGCTGTCGATTCGCGAGATTGCCTACGAGGTGGGCTACGAGAATGTCAGCTTCTTCGTCAGGCTGTTTCGCAAAGAGGCGGGCGACACCCCGTCGCATTGGCGGGGCCGGGTGCGCGGGCCGGAGCGTTGAGGTCGATATAGCGGGATACGGCCACCGAGCAGACGCATGGCAGGTTCGCTATCTCGGTTCGGCGGGCAGGCGACTTGCGATGCATCCACTTTCGTTGCAGGTTTCGCGCGTCGTGTGGAAAACGCACTGCATCGAAGATGGGTCTTGTCTTCGCCCGGTTTCATTGCGCCGGTTGCTGGATATCGAGGGTGCACTTCCCAGGATGATCGGCTCTTCTCGGTGAGAGTCGTTGCCCCTTGCCCGGATCGTCCGGGCGTTCTCCTGCGGGTACGCAGATGAGGGGCGTTCAATCTGGCGGGAGTGCCAAGGTGTTTCAGCCTGTTGAAGGCTCTTATCGAATCAGAAAAACCTTACGCCAGAAGTAGTGGGGGCTGATGGCCCCGCTCGCTTCGATCCTTCATGGTTAGCGGGTTCTGTTCTTCTTCGCCGTGGAGAGTTTTTCTGTGAGTGGTTCCCTCTTGGTACCGGCCAGTCTCGCCAGTCGCATCAGGCTCCTGCTGGTCATGACCCGGCGCGAGGTCGAACTGCGTTATCGCGACGCCATGTTGGGCCGCATCTGGATCATCGTCTCGCCGTTCCTGCTCTTGCTGATCTATACGTTTGTCTTCGGCTTCGTGCTGAAGTCGCGCTGGGGCGGAAGCCAGAGCACGCTCTCCTTCGCCTTGACCCTGTTTTCCGGACTCCTGCTGAACGGGATTCTCGCTGAAAGCCTGTCCAGGGCCCCGACTATCATCCAGGCCAACGCCAACTACGTGAAGAAGCTGGTTTTTCCCCTGGAGATACTTCCCCTCACACCGCTGCTGGCCGCTTTCTTCAACGCCATGCTCGGCTATCTGGTGCTCTGTATCTTTCTTCTCTTCAGCGGCGTCGAGCCGGGCTGGCAACTGGTTCTGCTACCGCTTGCCCTGCTCCCCTTCCTGCTCTGCGTGACGGGGCTGGCGTGGTTCCTCGCGGGGCTCGGGGTCTATGTTCGCGACATAGGGCAGTTCGTCCAGTTTCTCCTGGTGCTTCTGCTATTCATCAGCCCGGTGTTCTATCCGCTGTCATCCTTGCCACCGGTAATGCAGCCCTACCTGTACCTCAATCCGCTGACGATCCCGGTGGAAATGGTCAGGGCGATCCTTTTCGATGCTCCCTATCCGACCCTTGGGGTCTTCAGCGTTTATTGCGTTGCGTCGCTGCTGGTCTGTTCATCGGGCTTCCTCTGGTTCCGTCGGGTACAGGAAGGTTTTGCAGATGTCCTCTGAGGCCGTTTCCCCGGGCCCGCAGGTGACGGCCGAGTGGATACCGCTGGGGCAGCGTTTGCTCGAACGCGGGTTGGTGAGCGGCCAGGAACTCGAGCGGGCGCTCGACCTGCAACGCCGGCTTGGCGGCCGTCTGGGAGGCATTCTCGTGCGTTCCGGAGCCATCTCGGAAAATACCCTCATGCAGGTGCTGGCGGAGCAACTGCGGTTGCCGATGGTGGGGGCCGACCTGCGGAAGCCGAGCGAAGAGTCCATCGCCGCATTCCTGCTCAGTACCCCGATCAATACCGACTGGTTCGTCGAAGAACAGCTGGTGGTCTGGGAGGAGGGCGAGCAACTGCTGTTCGCGGCGCGTGACCCATTATCTCCTTCGATACGCGAAACCCTGGGCTATTTCTATCCGGAGCGCTCGATTCAAGCGGTGCTGTGCCGCTCCCAGGATCTGGACGGCTGGTTGGAGCATTCCCTGGACCTGGCTCGGCAAGGTGCGGATCGGCACGCCTACGGCAGCGAAGACATCCGCTACCTGCGGGAGCTGGCGGAGGAGGCGCCGGTAGTCGAACTCGTCAACAACGTGATGAGCCAGGCCATGGAAAAGCGCTCTTCGGATATTCACATCGAACCCCGGGAGTTCGACTTCCGTATCCGCTTCCGCGTCGACGGCGTCCTGCACGACCAACTGAGCCTTCCCCGCGAGCGATTCGCGGCGGTCGTCTCGCGGATCAAGCTGATCTCCGCCATCGACATCGCGGAGCGACGGTTGCCGCAGGATGGACGCATGAGCATCCGGGTCAGCGGTACGGAGCTCGACGTGCGGGTCTCCACCTTGCCAGGGGTGCATGGCGAATCGGTGGTCATGCGCCTGTTGCCGAAGGAGCGCGAGGGGTTGCGCCTGGACCGGCTCGGGATGCTCCCGGACCACTTGCGGAGGATGCGTGCATGGGTAGCGGAACCCCACGGCATCATCCTGGTGACCGGCCCCACCGGATCGGGCAAGTCCACCACGCTCTATGGCGCGCTGGAGGAAATCAATGATGGCGTGCGCAAGCTCATCAGCGTGGAAGATCCCGTGGAATACCAGGTGCCCAATATCACCCAGGTCCAGGTCCATGCCGACATCGGCCTGACCTTCGCTGCCGCCTTGCGCTCGATCCTGCGGCAGGATCCCGATGTGATCATGATCGGGGAGATACGCGACCTGGAGACGGCGGAGATCGCCGTACAGTCCTCGCTCACCGGTCACCTGGTGCTTTCGACCCTGCATACCAACGATGCGGTGAGCGCCTTCACGCGCTTGATCGACATGGGCGTGGAACCCTTCCTGGTGGCTTCGCCGGTGCGCGGTGTCCAGGCCCAGCGACTGGTGCGCAGGTTGTGCGCCCACTGCGCGGAACATTGCGAGCCAACCCTTGCTGCGGCCGATCTGGCAGCGACCGAGGCGGCCACCGCGCGGCTGTTCCCGGGGCAGGCAGCGCAATGGCGCGTGGCGCGAGGCTGCGGCCGCTGCGAAGGTACCGGCTACAGCGGCCGTGTGGGCATCTACGAACTCGTCGATCTGTCTTCCGAGATGCGCGACCTGATCGTGCAGAGAGCTTCCCTCGAACAGATGCATCGGCTTGCCGCCAGCCAGGGACAGCGCAATCTGCGTGAAGATGGCTTAATCAAGGCCTGGTTGGGTATGACCAGTCTTGACGAGGTGCATCGCGTGACCAGCGGCTAAGCCCATGAATTTCATCTACCAAGCCGTCGATCGCAAGGGCAGGCGCGTTCGTGGCGAACTCTGCCTCCCCACGCGCCAGGATGCGCTGCGGCAGTTGCAGCGCCAGGGGCTCACCCCGCTCAGCCTGGAGGTGAAACGCCGCAACCTGGGCTCGCGACGTCGGCTCAAGGCCGAGGAATTGAACATGGCCATCCATGAGCTGGCCACCATGCTCGCGGCGGGAGTGAGCATGGCCGACGCGGTGGAGGCTCAGGAGCGAGGTGCGCGCCACCCGAAGTTGATTACCGCCCTGCAGGCGATGGCCAATGGCCTGCGCCAGGGGCAATCCTTTCCCGTGGTGCTGGAGAGCGCCGGCCTCGACTTGCCGCGCTATGTATATCAACTGGTGGCGGCCGGCGAGATGACCGGAAACCTCGCAGGAGCCCTGAGGGACTGTGCCACACAGATGGAATACGAACGGCGAACCCGCGCCGAGTTGCAAGGGGCGCTGATCTACCCTGCGATTCTGGTGCTCAGCGGGGTGCTCGCCGTGGCGACCCTGTTCGTCTTCGTCGTTCCGAAATTCGCCAATCTCCTGAACGAGACCGCCCAGCTTCCGTGGCTTGCCTGGGCAGTGCTGAGCATCGGGGTATGGAGCAACGAGAGTTCCGGCTTGCTGGCGTTCGCCGTCCTGCTGCTTGCTGGCGGCATTGCCGTGGCGCTGCGCAATCCGGCGCTCCGCGCCCATGCGCTCGACCAGTTGGTGCGCCTGCCCGTAGTCGGGGAATGGTTGATGCAGGCGGAAATAGCGCAATGGTCGAAGGTGCTTGGAACCCTGCTGGGAAATCGTGTGCCGCTGGTGGAGGCCCTGGCGCTTTCCGCCGATGGCGTCCGCATTGCCCGGCAGCGCCGGACCCTGGAGCGAGTCACCCAGGATGTGCGGGCCGGCATCGCCTTGTCGGCAGCGTTGGAGGAGCGCCAGGCGGTCACGTCCATCGGTTCGAGCCTGGTGCGGGTTGGAGAGGCCTCCGGGCAGCTCGCGGAGATGCTGCAGAGCCTGGCGACGCTCTATGGAGAGGCCGGGCAGGCGCGAATGAAAAAGGCCCTGGTGCTGATCGAGCCTCTGGCGATCCTGCTGATCGGCTCTGTGTTCGGCCTGATCATTACCGGCGTGGTACTGGCGATTACCAGCGCCAACGACATGGTGCTTTGAATGCCGGGTATCGATGCCGCGGCTGGTTGGATGAGACGTGAAGTGGAAACCGTATGAACAGAGCTGCACAACAGGGCTTCACCCTGCTCGAGATGATTGTGGTGTTGGTGATTATCGGCATGCTGATGGGGCTCGTCGGGCCGCGACTGTTCAGTCAGGCCGACAAGGCGAAGGCGCAGACGGCGGATACCCAGGTGAAGATGCTCAAGGGCGCGTTGCTCACCATGCGCCTGGACATCGGCCGGCTGCCGACCGAAGAAGAAGGCCTGGCGCTACTCAACACGCCGCCTTCCGATGAACGTCTCGGGGCCTTCTGGCACGGGCCCTACCTCGAGGGCGGCGTACCGCTGGACCCCTGGAACCGGCCTTACCTGTACAGCGACAGGCCGAGTGCCGAACAACCCTTCACTCTCTACAGCCAGGGCGCGGATGGGCAGCCCGGTGGGAAAGGCCTGGATGCCGATGTCGGTTACGCGCCCAAACGTTGACCAGGCCGCGTTCACCTTGCTCGAACTGCTGATAGTGCTGGTGTTCGTCGGGGCCATTGCTGCGGTGGCGTTGCCCGGCCTGGTGAGGATGCAGGAGACCTGGGCGCGCAGGACCGCGCTGGACGATCTGTTCAATCAATTGCAGACCCTGGGCTATCGCGTGCGCAGCGACGGGCGGGAGCTGCTCATTGATGAGAGCGGGGCGGTTCCCGAGCAGTTGCTGCGACTGCCCGATGGCTGGACGGTTACTGCTCGGCCGCCGATACGTTACATGGCAAACGGAGTTTGCCTGGGCGGAAAGTTGCAGGTCCATCATGGGCGCGCGACACATACGCTGCTGCTTCAGCCACCCCTCTGCGCGCCCGGGACGATCCGCTGATGCCGGCGCGGCAGGAAGGCTTCACGCTCCTGGAGGCGGTGGTTGCGCTGACGCTCCTGGCAGTGGTCGGCGGTGCGCTTTTCGCCTGGCTCAACAGTGCCTTTCGGAGCATGCAGCGGGTCGAGGCGGCCGAGCTGCGCATTGAGACGGCCCGGGTGGCGATGGCCTATCTGGAGCGCATGAACCCTGCGCTCGAACCCGCAGGCAGGGTCCGGCTGGGGCATTACCGGCTGGAGTGGCGAAGTTCGCCACTGTCCGCATCGAAAGCGGCGGTGGGCCGCCATAGCGGCAGTCCGGGCATCTACGACGTGACCTTGTTCAGGGTCGTCGCCAGCATCCGGGCCGGCGATGGAACGCCGCAGACGCTGCAACTGGAGCTTCCCGGTTACGTGGTCATCCCAGCGCGACTGGGTGATGGACCATGATCCGCTCGCGACGAAAACAGGGTGCATTCACCCTGCTCGAGATGATCGTGGTGCTGCTGGTCGTTTCCTTCATCGGCACGTTGCTCATGCAAGGGTTGAGCTATGCCAGCAAGGCCAACCAGTCCTTGCACCAGAACCTGGGGCGCGGACAGGTCCGGGCGCTGACCTTCGATTGGTTCCGTGATGCGGTGGAGAACCTGGTCGCTCCCGAGGCTGGCGAGGTCCGCTGGCGTTTGCGAGGGGACGAACTCAGTTTCGAGGCCATGTCTGCCGCGGCCCTGGATCGCCGTGCGGGCATCCCGACGCCCTTGGCCTTCCGGCTCGAGCGGCGGGCAGGAGAGGACCGGACCGAGTTGATCTATGTGCGAAGGCTGGAGGACAGTCGCTGGCCCCTCCTGCATCTGCGCGGCGAAGCTCGCTTCCGCTATCTGGACGGTCACGGCCAGTGGCTCCGGGACTGGCCGCCGAGCGCGCAACTGGCCGATACCCTTCCCGAGGCGATGGCACTGACGGCTCCCGAGGAGCGCCTGTTTGTCCTTGTCGCGGTCGCGCTGCCCAGAGCGAGGCCCGCCGAACATGATTTCTGATGGCGCATGCCGACATGCGGCGTCTGCCCGCTCGTCTGGCTTCGTTCTGGTCGGAGTGGTCTGGTTCCTGGCCATCATGACCCTGCTGGCCAGTGCCGCTGTACTCTGGGTCGGGCGCTCGCTGGATGCCACGGAAAACCGGCGCAAGGCGCTGCTTCGTGAGCTGGAGGAGCATGCCTTGCTGGCGCGGGTCCAATGGCTGGTGGCTACCCAGCGCTATACCGTCGCGGGCCTGAGCGTACCGGGAAATGCTGGCGCCGCGCCGAGCAAGATGGACATGGACACTTCGATCCTGCCCATTGGCGGGGAGCTGCCTCTGGATGGCCGGGAGTTCTGCATGGCCAATGGCTGGTGCATTGCGCTGCTCGATCGCTCCGCGCGCCTCAGTCTTTCCGACATCGATCCGCGGGTACTGGCCAGGCTGCTGATGGGGTTGGGGGTTCCCGCCGAGCAGGTGCAGGTCATGGTCGCCCAATGGTTCAGCTATCTCTATCCCGGCGCCGCTCCACGACTGGGTAGCGCCGCGCAAGCCAGCGACAGGTCCTCTCCGGGCCAGGCTCGGCGCCGTCCGTTGCGTTCGGTGATGGAAGTCTTCCGGCTGGAGGCCTGGCGCCCCTGGGAAGCGCATTTGCTCGACGCCGGTTGGTGCGATCTGGTCGCGGCGGACGAGGCGGCGCTGAACATCAACACCGCGGATGCCCGAATCCTGTCTCTTGCCTGGGGACTACCGGAGGACGCTGTCGGCCGACTGCTGCAAGCCCGCTGGCAGCGTCCGTTCACCCGGATGTCGGACCTGCATGACGTCCTCGGGGGTCATGCGAGGCTGGTTCCCGAGGATGGCTGGGCGCGCCTGGCCAGTCCGGTCCTGTCGATTCGGCTCTACCCGCCAGGAGCCGAGCAGGGGACGGAATACGAGGTCCGCTTCAACTCAGAGCACCGCCTGCTGCCACCCTGGCAGCTTCTCTCGAAGAGGTCCGTGAAGATAAATGATCGCTACTCGAATCCTCCGCTGCATCCCGATATCGCCCCCGGGGTTCTTGCCGCCCCGCTTGTGGCAAGGCCGTGGTAAGGATGGCCGGGCGCAGCTTGAGTGGGTACGTAGAGGTACAGGGTTGGCGCGGCGCGCCCCAGCGCAGTGGATCGTGGATCGGGCGTGGTGTGTCTATCGCTGTCTCGATCTCGATCATGTACCGCGCTCTGACCGGTATCAGGCACTGGCGTTGAAGCTTGCCGCCCTGGCGCCTTTTCGCCGCGCAGGCCATTACGTAGCCTGGCGGGGTGGCCATGCTCTGGTCTGGTTCTGGGATGAGGAGGTCCGGGAGGCCGTTGCCGAAGACTGCGTCGACCAACCTCGGCGTTATCGCTGTATCCCCGAATCCCTCCTGCAGGCGCCCCCTCGGTCGGTCGCGGAAGGCGAGACGGTTCGGCTGCTTCGGGTTCGCTCCGGGCTGGATCTCCAGGTCTGGAGAGATGACTGCCTTGTCCTGAGCCATTTCTTTCCCAGCCCACCCCAGCCAGAACAATGGGTTCGGTTGCTCCGGGGGCTGGCGGGAATACGCATCCCGGAGAGCCTGGTTGCCGAGCCTGGGGAATCGCTGGGCCGTCCCTGGGCCGTTCCGGCGGCGGAAGCAACGCTGCTGCGATGGGAGCGTTGGTTGCCGCATGGGCTCATAGCCACCCTGTTGCTGGGATGCGGATTCAATCTGGGGGAAGGTTTGTCCTGGTGGTGGGCCGAGCGTGCGCTGCGAACGCAGTACGACCAACTGAACGGCCAGGTCTCGCCGATCCTCAGCGCACGCAACCAGGCCTTGCAGACCAATCGGATGGCCACGGAGCTGGGGCGCGCTTTGCAGCATCGCTCGCAGGTGGCGCTGCTGGGACAGGTGGCGGAACTGTTGCCGAAGGACAGTCGGTTGCTCGCCTGGCGCTATCGAGGCTCCGAGCTGGACTTGCGGATTGGCACCGACAGTGTCGACCCGCGTCTCTATGTGCGGCGTTTCATGGAGTCTGGGAGTTTCGAAGATGTCAGGGTGGAACCTTCGCAGAGCGAGGGGCTATCGCTGAGCCTGGTCCTGCGTACGCCGGGGGAGGGTGCCTGATGTCGGACTTCCAGCGATCACTGCAGTTCCAGGGGCGGAACCTGCAACGACAATGGCAGGAAAAACCACTCTTGCGCATGGCCATCTGGAGCCTGTGCCTGCTGCTGGTTGTGCATCTGGTCATGCTCAGCATGGATTGGAGGGAGGAACGAGGGGAGGAATATCGTCGTCTGGCCGGGGAATGGCTCAAGCTCCAGGACGTTTCCCGGCAGACCGCCTGGCCGGAGCGGGCGATGCAGGCGGAGCAGGTCCTGAACCTTCAGCGAGAGCGCTTCTGGCAGGCGCCGAATGCGTCGCAGGCGAGGGCCGATGTGCAGGCCTGGCTGACCGAGCAGGTTCGCCTGGCGGGCGTCCCTGACGCGGAAGTGAGCGTACTGCTTCCTCGCGGCTTCGAGAAGCAAGGGACGATCGTGCGTATCGAGGCCCAGGTTCGCGGGCAGTTGGAGCCAGCCTCGTTCAGTCGGTTGTTGCAGGATATAGAAGCGGAGCAGCGGCAAGTAGCGGTGGAGTTTCTGGAACTGAACAATATGTTGTCGCCCATGCTCAATCTACAGTTGTCGTTCCTGTTCGTAGCGGCCTATTGAAGCGGATGCGGATCGGGCAGCACCCGTTTGCCGGAAGAGTTCGGCGGAGGGCGGTGCCCGTCGATGGAGCGAGTTGCCGCCAGGCGGCCGGGAAACCGAATCCGCTCGGGACGCCTGCGATTCGGCTCCCCGGCCCGCCATTGTCGCATTCGCGCAGCGAAGAACGGCCAGTCTGGTCCGGCCTGTAAACAAGTGCAAAATTTTACTTCATGGTCGGCTTGGCACTCCGAGCCGGCTCGTCCATGCTGGAGCACAACTTTCCCATGGATACCATTGCCATGAAGTTCCTGCTGCCCCTGCTGCTGTTATTTCCGCTTTCCACTCTCGCCGACGACAAGGACTACGACCAATGCATACTCGACTACCAACGCACGGCGAAGAGCGGGGTGGCGGTTCACTTCATCACCCAGGCCTGCGACAAGTTGTATAACGACGGCTCCTTCCTGCTGTCGCGGGAAAAGGCTTATTACGAGTGTCTGCTGGAGAACCTGCCGGGGGTGGAGAACAACCTGGCGGCGCAGAAGATCAGGAGCGCTTGCGAATCGAAGTCGCAGAATTGATCTGGCGAGGAGGGGAGCGAAAGTAGCCAGTGAGGTTTCCGACGGCATCGGCAGGATGCCGTCGGGAAAACCGGCTTAGCGTTGCAGCCAGGATTCGACGGTTTCGGAACCGTACTGTTCTTTCCAGGCTTTCAGAACCTTGTGGTTGCCGCCCTTGGTTTCGACGACTTCACCGTTGTTCGGGTTCTTGTAGACCTTCAGGGCGCGGGCACGGCGCTGCGGAGCGGCGCTGACGGTGACCGGAGCCTTGGGGTCGAGGATGGCGATGATGTTGTGCAGGGTCATGCCGTACTTGTCCATCAACGCCTGCAACTTGTCCTTGAATTCCAGTTCCTGCTTCAGGCTGCTGTCGCTTTTCAGCTTTTCCAGCAGGGCCAGTTGCTCCTGAAGTTTGCGCTCTGCCTCGCGGAACTCGGCAAGTTTGGACATTCGTTTCACTCCCGTTCTAAAAATATGGTGCTGGGTTTTGGTGCATTTATAGTGGCTTTACGGACTTTCCGTGTCCGCGGCAAAGGATAAGTCTTTATCTACTGGAAGAACAATATAGTTGCACGGTTTTATTGACTAACGGACTGTGGGGACAGCTTGCCGGATGTTTCCCGGAAGAATATGAAACCTTTATGTCCGTGGGGATAATGCTTCGTACAACCCATGGGAGAGAGACGGCAGAACGGGCCCGTTGTGTGGAAGCCCGTTTTAGAGCGGATGGCGAAGCGCCAGGGGAGAGTCGGGCGAATCAATCGCCCCGATATTCGCAACCGCTGGTGCAAGTTTCGTGGACGCGGACCTTGGAGAGTTCCGGCAACAGCGGCTTGAGTTGTTGCCAGATCCAGCGGCAGAGGTTTTCGCTGGTGGGGTTTTCCAAGCCTGGAATATCGTTCAGATAATTGTGGTCGAGTTGCTCGTAGATCGGCTTGAAGATCGCCTTGATTTCCGCGAAGTCGCGGATCCAGCCGGTATGCGGATCGACCTCGCCTTCGATGTGGATGGCGACACGGAACGAGTGGCCGTGCAGGCGCCCGCATTTGTGGCCTTCGGGGACGTGGGGCAGGCGATGGGCGGATTCGAAGGTGAATTCTTTGAAGAGTTCCACTGTAGTGCGCTCTGGATCGGGGTTATCGGACAACCGGAATGGGGGCGCCATGGTAGCAGGTTTGCGCGCCGGACCCGGTCTGCTCCGACCGGGCGGTCGTTCACCTGAGTTGCAGGCGGCGCGCCAGGCGCGCCAGGTTGGCGCGATCCAGGCCCAGCTCGCGTGCAGCCGAGGCCCAGCTTCCCTGGTGACGGGCCAGGCAGTCCTGGATCAGGTGGCGTTGGTAGGCGTCGGTGGCCGCGCGCAACGAGTGACCGGTCGTTGGCGCGGCGGGCGCGGGCTCGACCACGCTGCGAGGTGGCGCGGGGGTTTCCGCGGGCAGGTCGAGATCCTGCCGATGCAGGGTGACGATCCGCGACCGCTCCGGATTGTGGCCGAGGGCCTTGAGCGAGGCGCGGCCGACCAGGTGCTCGAGTTCGCGCACGTTGCCCGGCCAGCGATAGTCGAGGAGCGCGGCCTGGGCCTCGTGGTCCAGGCGCAGGCTGCGCAGTCCCAGGCGCGGTCGGTTTTCCTCGAGGAAGTAGCCGGCCAGCAGGAGGATATCGCGGCCGCGCTCGCGCAGCGGCGGCACGCGCAAGGGATAGACGCTGAGGCGATGGTAGAGATCGGCGCGGAAGCGCCCGGCGCGCACTTCCTCGGCCAGGTCGCGGTTGGTGGCTGCGATCAGGCGTACGTCGACGCGGTGCTCGCGATCGGAGCCGACCCGCTGCAACTGCCCGCTCTGCAGCACGCGGAGCAGCTTGGCCTGCACCGCCAGCGGCAACTCGCCGACCTCGTCGAGGAACAGGCTGCCGCCGTCGGCCAGTTCGAACTTGCCGCGCCGTTCGTTGACCGCGCCGGAGAAGGCGCCGCGCACATGGCCGAACAATTCGCTTTCCACCAGGGTCTCGGGCAGCGCGGCGCAGTTGAGACTGATCATCGGCTTGCCGCTGCGCATGGAATGCCGGTGGATGGATTGCGCCACCAGTTCCTTGCCGACCCCGGTCTCGCCGGTGATCAGTACGCTCAGGTCGCTGTTGGCGACCAGGCGGATTTCTTCCAGCAGCGCCTTGTGCGCGGCGCTCTGGCCGATCATTTCCCGTGGCCGCTCGCCAGCGGCTTCGAGATAGGCCTCGGCGCGCTGGTGCTCGTCCTCGGCGCGGCGGGTCAGGTCGCGCATCCGCTCGCTGGCCTTGACCGTGGCGGCGGCGAGACTGGCGAAGGCCTCCAGGGTATCCAGGTCGGCGCTGGCGAAGCGCGACGGATCGAGGGTATCCAGGGTCAGCAAGCCCCAGGGCTGGTCGTCGAGGTACAGCGGACAGCCCAGGCAATCATGGATTTCCAGGTGGCCGTGGAGGCCTTCCACCAGACCGTCGTAGGGATCGGGCAGGCCGCAGTCGGCGGGGAAGCGGGTCGGCCCGCGGCGCTCCAGGAGAGCCTCGAGGCGCGGATGTTCGCCGACCCGGAAGCGCCGGCCGAGGGTGTCCGGGCTGAGGCCGTCCACCGCCAGCGGGATCAGGTATTCGCCGTCCAGGCGCAGCAGCGCGGTGGCGTCGCAGGGCAGCAGGTCGCGCAGGGCCTGGAGCAGGCGGCGGTAGCGTTCGTCTTCCGGCAGGTCGCGGGACAGGTCGGCAACCAGCGGGATCAGGGTGGCAAGCAAGGGGTTGGTGGTCATTTCGACCTCTTTGCAGTCCTAATGACTCTGAATGGTTGCAGTCATTATGACCTATGTCGGCCTGCAAGGCCCGTAAATTCTGGTAGTTTGCCTTGGCACGCTTCCTGAAATGCTTCGAGGTGAAACAAAACCTTGCATGCGTCAGGAGTCATCTATGTTGTCCAATGCCCAACGTGCCCTCATCAAAGCCACCGTACCGCTGCTGGAGACCGGCGGTGAAGCGCTGATCACCCATTTCTACCGCACCATGCTCGGCGAGTACCCCGAGGTGCGCCCGCTGTTCAACCAGGCCCACCAGGCCAGCGGCGACCAGCCGCGGGCGCTGGCCAATGGCGTGCTGATGTACGCCAGGCACATCGACCAGTTGCAGGAACTCGGCCCGCTGGTGGCCAAGGTGGTGAACAAGCATGTCTCCCTGCAGGTGCTGCCCGAACACTATCCGATCGTCGGCACTTGCCTGTTGCGGGCGATCCGCGAGGTCCTCGGCGAACAGATCGCCACCGACGAAGTCCTCGAAGCCTGGGGCGCGGCCTACCAGCAACTGGCCGACCTGCTGATCGAGGCCGAGGAGTCGGTGTATGCCGCCAGCGCCCAGGCCGATGGCGGCTGGCGCGGCGTGCGGCGCTTCCGCGTGGCACGCAAGCAGGCGGAGAGCGAGGAAATCACCTCGTTCTACCTGGAGCCGGTGGACGGCCAGCCGCTGCTGGCGTTCCAGCCGGGACAGTACATCGGCCTGCGGCTGGACATCGATGGCGAGGAAGTGCGCCGCAACTATTCGCTTTCCGCTGCCAGCAACGGCCGCGAATACCGCATCAGCGTCAAGCGCGAGGCGGGTGGACGGGTCTCCAATCACCTGCATGACCGGATCGCCGAGGGCGACGAGCTGGAACTGTTCCCGCCGGCTGGCGATTTCGTCCTGCGTGACAGCGACAAGCCGCTGGTGCTGATCACTGCCGGCGTCGGCATCACCCCGGCCCTGGCCATGTTGCAGGAAGCGCTGCCGCAGGCGCGGCCGATCCGCTTCATCCATTGCGCCCGGCATGGCGGCGTGCATGCCTTCCGCGACTGGATCGAAGACGTGTCGGCGCAGCACGAGCAGGTCGAGCACTTCTTCTGCTACAGCGAACCGCGCGCCGGCGACAGTCCCGACGCCGAGGGAGTGCTGAGCCGCGAGAAACTGGCCGACTGGTTGCCGCAGGAGCGCGACCTGGACGCCTACTTCCTCGGACCCCGGCCTTTCATGGCGCAGGTCAAGCGCCACCTGGCCGACCTCGGCGTACCCTCGCAGCAATGCCACTACGAGTTCTTCGGTCCGGCCGCCGCGCTGGACGCCTGAAGCGACGGGCCGGCGCGAGGTGCGTCGGCCCTTTTTCGGAAAAAGGAGATCGAGATGAACGCTCTGTTCGATTGTCCACGGCGGGTGCTGCGGATCGGTCACGGGCTGCTGGCGGCCGGCCTGGCGCTGCTCGTCGCCGGCGTGATCGCCGCCTATTTCCTCGACCGCTACCTGAACATGCCGGCGCTGGTGTTTTCCCATGCGCTGGTGATCCTCGGCCCGACCCTGTTGAAGATTGGCTACGTGATGCGCCTGAGCGCGCTGTTCCGCATGCGTCGACCCGGTTGGGAGGTCTGCTGTGCAAGTGCTTGATCGTTCCAGGCTGATGGCCATACCGCCGATCTGGCGCCTGGGCTTCCGCCCGTTCTTCCTCGGCGGCGCGCTGTTCGCGGTGCTCGCCATCGCGCTCTGGCTGGCGGCGCTGGCCGGGCTCTGGAGCGGCTGGCAACCGGTCGGAGGCTGGCTGGCCTGGCATCGTCACGAAATGCTCTTCGGTTTCGGTGTGGCGATCATCGCCGGCTTCCTGTTGACCGCCGTGCAGACCTGGACCGGCGTACCCGGCCTGCAGGGCAAACCCCTGGCCCTGCTCGCCGGGCTCTGGCTGGCGGCGCGCCTGGCCTGGCTATTCGATGCGCCGCTGGCGCTGCTGCTGGTGCTGCAACTGAGCTTCCTGCCGCTATTGGCCTGGGCTATCGGTCGCAGCCTGTGGCGGGTGCGGCAGAAGCGCAATTACCCGGTGGTGGGCCTGTTGCTGCTGTTGACCCTGGCCGACGCCCTGGTCCTGCTCGGCCTGTTCGAGGGCAACGACGACTGGCAACGGCGTGCCTCCATCGCCGCGCTATGGCTGATCGCCGGAATGATGAACCTGATCGGCGGGCGGGTGATCCCGTTCTTCACCCAGCGCGGTCTCGGCCGTCAGCAGCAGGTGCCGGCGATCGCCTGGCTGGACAATGGCATCCTGCTGGGCTGCGTGCTGGTGGCGCTGCTCACCGCCGCGGGCGTCATGGCGCAGCCGACGCCCTGGCTTGCAGGACTGTTCGCCGCCCTCGGCGGTGCGCAACTGTGGCGCCTGTGGCGTTGGCGCGATCGCGGCATCTGGCAGGTGCCGTTGCTCTGGTCACTGCACCTGGCGTATTTCTGGATCGCCGTGGCGCCGCTCGGCATGGCGCTCTGGAGCCTGGGCCTGGCGCTGGCGCCGAGCCAGGCGCTGCACGCGCTGGCGGTGGGCGGCATGGGCGGGTTGATCCTGGCGATGCTGGCACGGGTCACTCTCGGCCATACCGGTCGCGCGCTGCAACCGCCGGCAGCGATGCCCTGGGCTTTCGCCCTGCTCAATCTCGGCTGCGCGGCGCGGGTGTTCCTGCCCAGCCTGTTGCCGGCGAACTGGGCGCTGCCCCTGGCAGGCGGACTGTGGGCTTTGGCGTTCCTGCTATTCGCCTGGTGCTACGCGCCGATGCTGTGTCGTCCGCGGGTCGACGGCCATCCCGGTTGATCAGGGGGCTTGCCGCAGACGCCGCAGCTCCTGGTTCAGCCAGTCGGCGGAGTTGCGCGTCTGCCCGGCGCAGCGCACCTGGTAGGGCTTGCCGCTGAGGCTGCTCTGGGTCGCGGCGCGCTCGATGAAGTCCTCGCTGCTGGCGACCAGATCCTTGCGCTCCAGGTAGTCGAGCTTCTTCTGCAGGTGGGCGCGGGCTTCCGCGGCCGGGTATTCGCTGCCGTTGCGGATGAAGGTGCAGCCGCTGTCTTCAACAAAGCTCAGCAAGCGGCCGATCTCCTGGCTCGCCTGCGGGGAGGGCGTGGCCAGCGCCGGCAGGCTCGAGGCCAGCAGCCAACAGGCGGCGCAGGTAGTCCGCCAGGTAATCGTGAAAGCGCGCATCGTTCCAGTACTCCATGTGGCTCAACGGGGTGTGCCGCTTGTACCAGGGACCGACCGGCAGGGCGAGGTCCTCGTGGACGACCGCGGCGTAGTTCTGCAACGGCCGCAGCGGATAGCCGAGCGGATCGGCCGGCGCGTAGACGTTCAGCCAGCGTGCCTGCTGGCGGATCGCCGGGGTCAGGCAGTGGCCGGGAAAGCGGATCGGACAGACCTTCTCGTAGGCGAAGGTGAACAGCGGGATGTTGCAACCGAAGGTGACCAGCCCGGCCAGGGTTTCCAGGCCGAGGAAGGGGTCGATCGAGCAACTCGGCGTGCGGTTGAGTTTCTGCTGGTCCCAGATGAAGTTGGATACGATGTGCCCGCCCAGGGAGTGGGCGAGGATCACCAGCGGCGTCTGCGGCCCGACCTTCGCGCGCAGGGCCATGATCCCGCTGCGCACGTGCTGGTGGACCTGCTGGTAGGTGGTGTCGTAGGCGGCGCTGACCTTGCGGTAGCCGCTGGCGTCGCCGAGGAACAGCGTCACCGCCCGGCGCAGCCAGCGCCAGCCCAGCGGCTCGCGCTCGATGCGCTTGAGGTAGTCCAGTTCGCGGGCGTCCAGCACGCTGGCCCAGTACAGGCTCTGGAAGGCCACCTCGCCGGCTTCCGCGCCGAGACGTCGGCGCAGCGCCGCTACCAGTTCGCGGGCGTAGCTGTGCAGACCGTCCTCGTCGCGGCTATCGGGCTGGTCGCCGATGCCGTGGATCAGCGCTACGGCCAGTTTCATGCAGGATCCTTCTCGTCGGTGGCGGCTCAGTCCAGCGCTTGCAGGCGTTCGCCGAGCCGGCCGCCGTCGACCAGTTCGAGGAATTCGTCGCCGAGCCTGCGGCTTTCCGCCATCGCCTGGCGCCAGTAGCGCTCGCGGCCGTCGTCGTCGCCGAGGTAGCGGGTGAAGTCCTTGCGGTCCGGCAGCTTGGCGTGCGGCAGGCGCGCCAGGTACTCGCGCGACGGAGCCAGCAGCAGCACGTCCTGCAGGCGCCCGGCGTCGCCACGGCGCCAGGGCAAGCCCTTGTCGAACCAGCCGGGGATCACCTTGTCGGTGAAGTGCGGGTAGAGCACCACGCCGCGGTCCTCGTAGGGCAGGTCGAGATGGTAGTCGAGCAGGCCGCCGTCGCGGTAGGTGCCGGGGCCGGCGCCAGGCAGGTCGCGGACGCCTTCCATGACCATCGGGATCGAGCCGGAGGCGAGCAGCGCCTGGCGCAGGTTGCCGCCGTCCAGGTGCAGGTAGCGCGACGGGAAGTCGGTCAGCGCGGCCAGCGGGGGCGCCTGGCGGGCGTCATGCAGGATCACCCGTTCGAAGTGGCGGTGCAGGTGGCGGCGGCCGATCAGGTTGTCGCGGATCACCGAGGAAAGCCCCAGGCCGAGGCTGGCCTTGTGGTCGTGGGCGAGGCGCCCGTGGCTCTTCACCACCACCACGTTGAGGCGGTACAGCGGGTTGTCGAGGATCCGCGCGTCCTGGCCGGCGAGCAGGTCGTCGAGCATCGCCGCGCACTTGCGCGAGACTTCGGCGATGCTCACGCCCTTGGGAAAACGCTGCCGGGTGTACAGCTCGCCGAGGCGGGTGAGGCCGGCCACGGCGTCGGGCAGGCAGGCGCTGGCGAAGCGCCAGGAACCGATGGAGGCGCCGATCAGCGAGCGTTCGCGCGGGGCGCGCGGCAGCCACTCGCCGAAGATCGCCAGGTCCAGTCCCTGGATGCCCAGCGCCTTTGGCCCGCCGGCGGCACCGGGGACGATGCCGACGTCGGTCGGCTGCAGTCCGCGCTCGCGGATGCGGGCGAGGGCGCGGCGACCGGCCTTGAGGGTCAGTGCGGGGGACTTGATCTGGATGGCTGGCATGCTGGTCTTCTCCCTTGCGGACCGGCGATTATAGGACGAGTTGTCGCAGGACCAAGTGCTTTCGAACGCCGGCGAGCCCCATCGCAGAGGCTTTCCGTTACCCTATGGCGCGCCCCGGCCATGTCCTTGCGGCAAATTCAGCTTCAATTAAGAGCGCCCGGTTAATCTGCAAACCGTCGAAAGCAACACGATTGATTCCCACGGAGAGATTCCCATGAAGAAACTGACTGCCCTGTTCGCCGCCACCGCCATCGCCCTGACTGCCGGCCTGGCCCAGGCCCGCGACCTCGGCCCGGACGAGGCGCTGAAGCTGCGTGACGCCGGGACCATCAAGTCCTTCGAAGAGCTGAACAAGAACGCCATCGCCAAGCATCCCGGCTCGAGCGTCCACGATACCGAGCTGGAAGAGGAATACGGCCGCTACATCTACCAGGTCGAGTTGCGCGACCCGCAGGGCGTGAAGTGGGACCTGGAGCTGGATGCCGCTACCGGCGCCGTGCTCAAGGACCACCAGGACGACTGATGAAATGGCTCATGCGCTACGCCGGGATCGTCGCACTGGTCCTGGCGGTCATCAGCCTCGAGGCGATGGCGCGCGACCTGGACCAGGACGAGGTCCTGCGCCTGCGCCAGGACGGTGTGATACAGCCGCTCGAATCCCTCATGCAGGAAGCCCTGGGGCGTTACCCCGGGGCGCGCCTGCTGGAGGTCGAGCTGGAAGAGGAAGACGACGTCTATGTCTACGAGGTGGAACTGCTCACCCGCGACGGCGTCGTGCGTGAACTGGAACTGGATGCCCGCAACGGCCGCATCCTGAAGGACGAGGAAGACGACTGATGCGGTTGCTGCTGGTTGAGGATCACGTTCCCCTGGCCGACGAACTGATGGCCAGCCTGACCCGCCAGGGCTACGCGGTGGACTGGCTGGCCGACGGCCGCGACGCGGCGGTGCAGGGCGCCAGCGAGCCCTACGACCTGATCATCCTCGACCTCGGCCTGCCCGGGCGCCCCGGCCTGGAGATACTCCAGGAGTGGCGTGGCCTGGGACTCGCGACTCCGGTGCTGATCCTCACCGCGCGCGGTTCCTGGGCCGAACGCATCGATGGGCTCAAGGCCGGTGCCGACGACTACCTGACCAAGCCGTTCCATCCGGAAGAGTTGGCCTTGCGCATCCAGGCCCTGTTGCGCCGCGCCCATGGGCTGGCCAACCAGAGCCAGCTGGAGGCCGCCGGGCTACGCCTGGACGAGCAGCGCCAGTGCGTGTGCCTGAACGGCGCCGACGTCGACCTGACCGCCGCCGAATTCCGCCTGCTGCGCTATTTCATGCTGCACCCCGGCCAGGTCCTGTCCAAGGGGCACCTGGCCGAGCATCTGTACGACGGCGAGACCGAACGCGATTCCAACGTCATCGAGGTCCACGTCAACCACCTGCGGCGCAAGCTCGGCCGCGAGGTGATCGAGACCCGCCGTGGCCAGGGCTACCGCTACGCCGGGGTGGCCGCCGGATGAGGTCGATCCAGCGGCGCCTGAGCGTCGGCCTGTTCGCGGTGCTGCTGGTGGTCGGGCTGGTCCTCGCGCAGACCGGCCTGTGGCTGTTCGACCAGGGCCTGCGGCGCTATTTCGCCGGCAACCTGCGCGAGGAGGCGGAGAACCTGCTGGTGGCCATGGTACGCGGGCCGAACGGCATGCAACTGGACGAGCAACGCCTCAACCCGGCGTTCCAGCGCCCGTATTCCGGGCGCTATTTCGTCATCGAGCTGGAAAAGGACACCTGGCGCTCACGCTCCCTGTGGGACAGCGAGCTGGAGGTGCCGCACAAGAAAGGGCTGGTGCAGGGTCTGGTCGATGGGCCTGAGGAGCAGCGACTGCTGGTGTTCCGCGGCCACTACAAGCGCATGGGCCAGAAGCTGCGGATCGTGGTGGCGCAGGACTATACGCCGATCCTGGAAAGCTTCGCCCGTGTGCAGTGGATGGGCCTGGGCGCCGGCGCCCTGGCGCTGCTCCTGGTATTGCTGTTGCAGCGCCTGACCGTGCGTCGTTCGCTGCGTCCGCTGGAGGAGGTGCGCCTGCAGATCGCCCAACTGCAGCAGGGCCAGCGTAGCCAACTGGACAACCAGGCTCCCGAGGAGCTGGAGCCGCTGGTGGAGCAGATCAACCACCTGCTGGCGCACACCGAGGAGACCCTGAAGCGTTCGCGCAACGCCCTGGGCAATCTCGGTCACGCCCTGAAGACGCCGCTGGCGGTGCTGGTCAGCCTCGCCGAGCGCGAGGAGATGGCGCGCCAGCCGGAGTTGCAACAGGTCCTGCGCGAACAGCTGGAACAGATCCAGCAGCGCCTCGGTCGCGAGTTGGGCAAGGCGCGCCTGGTCGGCGAAGCGCTGCCTGGCGCACATTTCGATTGCGCCGAGGAGTTGCCGTCGCTGTGCGACACCCTGCGCCTGATCCACGGCCCGCACCTGCAGGTGAGCTGGAGCGCGCCACCGGGGCTGCGCCTGCCATGGGACCGCGAGGACCTGCTGGAGATGCTCGGCAATCTGCTGGACAACGCCTGCAAGTGGGCCGATAGCGAAGTCCGCCTGACTGTCGCGCAGGGCGAGGGCATGGTCCGCCTGAAGGTCGACGATGACGGCCCCGGCATCCTCCCCGACCAGCGCCAGGCGGTGCTCGAGCGGGGTACCCGGCTCGACGAGCAGGTCAGCGGCCATGGCCTGGGCCTGGGCATCGCGCGCGACATCGCCGAGGCCTGCGGTGGCCGCCTGAGTCTCGAAGACAGCCCGCTGGGCGGCCTGCGAGTGAGCATCGAGTTGTCGTTGCAGAAGAGCGGCCGCGCCGCCAGGGCTTAACAGTTCTTCACCATTTGCCGACAGTCCCGGCAAGATTTCCTCCTGCGCTTTCCCTAGCATCCCGGGCTTCTTGCAAGGAGGTCTTGGACGATGAAACGGCGGACGAGTACGGGCCGCTGGCGCTGGGCGCTGATGCTGCCGGTGCTGGTGTTCCTGTTGGGCGAGTCCAGTGGACAGCGAGAGGAGGGGCGGTCGCCGCGGTTACCCGCGCAGGCTCGCTACGAGCAGGCCGTGGAAAACGCGTTGCGCAGCGAGCGCGGCGAGCCGCGACAGGCCGGGACAGCGGCAGCGAAGGTGGCCGAGGCGGGAGCCCCGGCGCGTCTGCGTGGCTGGCTGCGCTCGCTGGCCCGCCTGGCGATCTGGGGGACCTACGGTCCCCCGGCGCTATTCAGGCCGTGAACGGTCAGGCCTTGAACTGTTCCATCAGGCCCTGCTGGTGGTTGGCCAGGCGGTTCAGTGACTGACTGACCTGGGCCGATTCCTCGGCCTGGCTCGACAGCGACTCGGTGACGTCACGGATCGCCGCGACATTGCGGTTGATCTCCTCGGCTACCGAGCTCTGTTCCTCGGCGGCGCTGGCGATCTGTAGATTCATGTCGTTGATCACCGTCACCGCCTCGCCGATCCGTTGCAGCGCGGCCACCGCTTCATCCACCTGCTCGACGCTGCCCTGGGCCTGGCGATGGCTGCCGTGCATGGCGTCGACCACGTCGCGGGTGCCCTGTTGCAGGCCTTCGATCACCCCGCGGATCTGTTCCACCGAGTCCTGGGTGCGCCGGGCGAGGTTGCGCACTTCGTCGGCGACCACCGCGAAGCCGCGGCCGGCGTCGCCGGCGCGGGCCGCCTCGATGGCCGCGTTGAGCGCCAGCAGGTTGGTCTGCTCGGCGATGGCGCGGATCACTTCTAGCACCGAACCGATTTCCTCGCTGCTGCTGGCCAGTTGCTCGACCTGGCCCATGGCGCTGGTCAGGTTGGCGGCCAGGCTGTCGATGCTCTGGGTGGTGCGGTCGATCAGCGCCAGACCGTCGCGGGTCGCCTGGTCGGCACCGCGCGCGGCGTCGGCGGCCTGGGCGGCGCTACGGGCGACGTCTTGGGCAGTGGCGGTCATCTCGTGGGATGCGGTGGCGACCTGGTCGATCTCGCGGAACTGCTGCTGCATGCCGGCGCTGGTCTGGCTGGAAATCGCCGCCGACTGGTCGGCGGTACTGCGCGCATCGCGCACCGAGACCTTCACGTCGCGGATGATCGGCTGCAGCTTGTCGAGGAAACGGTTGAACCAACCGGCCAGTTCGCCCAGCTCGTCGCGCCCGGTGTGCGGCAGACGCTGGGTCAGGTCGCCTTCGCCGCTGGCGATGTCGCGCAGCATGTGGGCGACGCCGAGGATCGGCCGGGTTACGCCGCGGGCGGTCAGCCACAGCACCAGCAGGCCGAGCACCGCGGCGCCGAGGCCGAGGCCCAGCTCGACCCAGGTGCCTTCGCGGCGCATGTCGTCCAGTTGCCGCTCCAGCGCCAGGGCCGGGCCGAGCAGGGCGCTCTTCGGCACTTCGAGGAGCACGCCCCAGGGCTTGGCGCCGGGAATCGGCTGCAACGGTTGCAGCACCTTGAGGTCGTCGTTCTCGTTGAACAATTGGCTCTTGCCGGCGGCCAGCAGTTGCAGGAGTTCGCCGGCGTGCTGCGGATCCGCCTTGGCCAGGTTCTTGCCGAGCAGGCCGGCGTCGCGGCTGTTGCCGGCGAACAGCCCGGCCGGGCTGAGGATGCCGACCTGGCCGACGCCGTCGTAGAGTTCGCGGTTGCCCTGTTCGCTGAGCGCCTGCAGGTTGCTCAGGTTGATGTCCAGGCCCATCACGCCGATCACCTTGCCATCCAGTTCGAGGGGGAAGGCGATGCTGGTCATCAGCAGTTGGCGCTCGCCGACCTTATCGAAGTAGGGATCGAGCACGCAGGGTTGAGCGCTTTCCTTCGGGCAGGTGTACCAGGCGTTGTAGGCCGCGCCGCTGGGCCCGCTGCTGGTGTCGGCGAGTTCGGACTCGACCATCGACTCGGACTCCAGCTGTCCCGGCGTGGCCTGCGCCCAGTACAGGGAGAAGCGTCCCTTGTCGTTGCTGCCCAGGGCGGGTTGGTCGACGAACAGTTCGTCCTTGCCGTCCAGTGCGTTGGGTTCGAAGACCACGTACAGGCCGAGCACCTCGGGATTGGCGGCGAGCGCGGTGCGCACCTGGCGGGTCAGGTCTTCGCGCAGGTCGTAGGCGTCGAGGAAGCGCTTCTGCGCCTGGTCGCGGAGGAACAGGATCTGCCGGGAGAAACCCTTGCCGTACTGGAAGGCATCCATGAAATAGCGCTGGATGCGCAACGCCTGCAATTCCCCGCGGGCTTCCAGGCGCAGGCGCGCCGATTCGTCGAGCATCTGCGTACTGGCGCTTTTCACCAGTACGCTGCTGTGCTGCATGCGGTAGACCGAAAGGCCGACCAGCAAGGCGACCACGCCGAGCAGGCAGAGGCCTGCCAGCAGGGTGATCTTCCATTGGATGGACAGGCGGCGAAGGAACATGGGAGGGGTCCTTGTACGAAGAAACTGCGGGGGCCCAAGGCTTATCGGCAGGGCTCGCCCATTCTTGACGACGGTTCGTTCGCTGGCGCCGGATTGCCGTCGTGCGGCGAATCGCACGCAAGAACCGTGCACAACGGTTTATAGCCAGGCGACATTCGCCCATGCGCGGCTTTGACAGGCGGGGATGGCTGTAGCAGAGTACGCCCCTTTTTTCGGTCGCAGGCGGCCGGGTTCGTTTCATTTGCAAGGAGTTCAACGATGAACGCAGTGGTGCTGGCGGTCGCACTGATGCTCGTCCTCAGCCTTTGCCGTGTGCATGTCGTGCTGGCGCTGATCATCGGCGCGGTGGTCGGTGGACTGTTCGGTGGCCTAGGCCTGGAGGGGACTCTCAAGGCCTTCAACGGCGGCCTCGGCGGGGGGGCCACGGTGGCCCTGTCGTACGCCATGCTCGGCGCCTTCGCCGTGGCCATCGCTCGCTCCGGCGTGGCCCATGCGCTGGCCGACAAGGTCCTGGCGCTGCTCGGCCGGCACGACGAGCAGGGCAAGGGCGCCGGTGCGTTCAAGTGGATCCTGGTCGGCCTGCTGCTCTGCGTGGCGGTATCCTCGCAGAATATCCTGCCGATCCATATCGCCTTCATCCCGCTGCTGGTGCCGCCGCTGCTCTATGTGCTGAGCAAGCTGCAGATCGACCGGCGATTGATCGCCTGCGTCATCACCTTCGGCCTGATCACCCCGTACATGTTCCTGCCGGTGGGCTTCGGCAACATCTTCCTCAATGAAATCCTGCTGGCCAACGTGGCGCGCAACGGCGTCGACGTCAGCGGGATCAACGTCACCCACGCCATGTTCATCCCGGCCCTGGGCATGCTCGCCGGGTTGCTCATCGCGGTGCTGTTCAGCTACCGCCGCAAGCGCGTCTACGACTTGCAGCGGATCGAGCAGGCCGAACGCGTCGATGTCAGCTATAGCCCGAAAAGCCTGGCGGTGGCCGGGGTCTCCATCGTCGCCGCGTTCGTCGTGCAGCTGTGGCTGGACTCGATGATCATCGGCGCGCTGGTCGGTTTCGTGGTCTTCTCGCTGTCCGGCGTGGTGCGCTGGAAGGAGACCGACGACCTGTTCACCGAAGGCATGAAGATGATGGCCACCATCGGTTTCATCATGATCGCCGCGGCCGGTTTCGCCGAGGTGATGAAGGCCACCGGCGAGGTGCAGAGCCTGGTCGACGCCTCGGTGGCCTGGATCGGCAACAGCAAGGCGGTCGGCGCCATGCTGATGCTGCTGGTCGGCCTGCTGGTCACCATGGGCATCGGCTCGTCGTTCTCCACCGTGCCGATCATCGCCGCGATCTTCGTCCCGCTGGCGGTGCAACTGGGCTTCAGCCCGCTGGCCATCGTCAGCATCGTCGGCACCGCCGGCGCGCTGGGGGATGCAGGTTCTCCGGCGTCGGACTCGACCCTCGGGCCGACCTCCGGGCTCAACGTCGACGGCCAGCACAATCACATCTGGGACACCGTGGTGCCGACCTTCCTGCACTACAACCTGCCGTTGCTGGTGTTCGGCTGGGCCGCCGCGATGTTGCTCTGAGTCCCATTTCGGGCGGTCGCCTGACGGAATGTCGGGCCGGCCGCTTAAGCTTCCGACGGGATTGCCGATGAAACGGGAATCCCGTTTTTTATTGGGCGTCATGCTAGGAGTTGATGATGCGTCTGACCCTGAAATCCAAAGTCCTCCTGCTGGCCATGGTGCCGGTGCTGCTCTTCGCCCTGGTGCTCAGCGGCGGAGCGGTGCTGATCCTGAAAAAACAGGCTGATACCGAAGTCAAGGATACCCGCGAGCGCCTGCTCGGCGACCGTCGTGCCGAACTTGAGCACTATGTGCAGATCGCCATGGGCAGTATCCAGGCCGAGTACGACCGCTCGGCCAACGGCGACCTGAATGCCCGCGCCGAGGCCATTGCGCGCCTGTCGAAGGTCAAGTACGGCAAGGACGGCTATATCTTCGGCTACGACTCCCAGGTGGTGCGCCTGTTCCGTGGCGACAGCCCGGTGGACGTCGGCAAGAGCTTCCGCGACCGCCGCGATCCCAGCGGCGTCTACCTCAACCGCGAACTGGTGGAGGCAGGCAAGAACGGCAGCCACTACGTGACCTATACCTCGCCGCTGCCGGGTAACGAAAGCGTCATGGTGCCCAAGCTGTCCTATACCCTGTACCTGCCGAAGTGGGACATGGTGATCGGCTCGGCGATCAACCTCGACGGCGTCGAGGCTCAACTGGTGGAGATCAAGCAAGCCATCGACGAGCGTATCGGCACCCTGATCGCCAGCATCGTGGCGATCGCCGGGGTCCTCCTGGTGGTCCTGCTGGTGATCGGCCTGGCGGTGGCCAACGCGATGCTGCGGCCGTTGCACCAGATCCGCCAGAACCTCGATGACATCGCCGCCGGCGAAGGCGACCTGACCCGTCGCCTGCCGGTGACCAGCCACGACGAGCTGGGCGAGCTGGCCGGTTCCTTCAACCGCTTCGTCGAGAAGATCCACGGTCTGGTGCGGCAGATCGCCGGGATGACCGGCGACCTCAAGCAACTGGTGGAGCAGATGTCGGCCCAGGCCGAGCGTTCCGAGCAGGCCATGGAGCGCCAGCGCCACGAGACCGACCAGGTCGCCACCGCGATCAACGAGATGTCCGCCGCCGCCCATGAAGTGGCGCAGAGCGCCCAGCGCGCCGCCGAGGCCGCGCAGCAGACCGACCACGAAGGCCAGGCGGCCAAGCGCGTGGTGGACGGCAGCATCGAGCGCATCCACTCGCTGGTGGACGAGATCCGCGACAGCGGTTCCTCGCTGGACAGCCTGCAACAGGACGTGCAGTCGATCGTCAGCGTGCTCGGGGTGATCCGCTCGATTGCCGAACAGACCAACCTGCTGGCGCTCAACGCGGCCATCGAGGCGGCCCGTGCCGGCGAGGCCGGACGTGGCTTCGCGGTGGTCGCCGACGAAGTGCGGGCGCTGGCCAGCCGCACCCAGCAGAGCACCCAGGAAATCCAGGGCATGATCGATCGTCTGCAGCAGGGCACCAACGCCGCGGTCGACGCCATGCGCCGTTCCGGCGAGGCCGGCGAGGGCACCAGCAACCAGGCCAACCAGGCCGGCGATTCGCTGGACGCCATCGCCCAGTTGATTGCCACCATCAACGCGATGAACGCGCAGATCGCCAGCGCCGCCGAGGAACAGACCGCGGTGGCCGAGGAGATCAACCGCAGCGTGCACCAGATCGCCGGCGCGGTGGACAGCGTCGCCGACGAGGCCCAGCAGGGCGCGCAGACCGCCCGCAGCCTGGCGCAACTGGGCCAGGGCCTGGGCCGGCTGGTCGGTCAGTTCCGCATCTGACCCTTCCCCCGCGCGACCGCTGCCGGCAAAAGAGCCAGCCGGCAGTGGTGCGCCACAGAGCCTTCCTGTCATTATTCGGCGGAGTCGGCCGGCAGTCGTGAACGATCCACCTCCGCCGGCTGACTAATGCTTTGCTTCCCACTGCCAGATGGATTGGACATGCTCGACACGAAACTGGAATCCCGGACTTTTCTCCTGTTGCTGGCGGTGGTCACGCTCGCCTTCGGCTGGCTCTTGCTGCCGTTCTACGGCGCGGTGTTCTGGGGCACCATCCTGGCGATCATCTTCGCCCCGGTGCAACGCCGCCTGCAGGTGCGTCTGAGAGATCGGAAGAACCTCGCCGCGCTGATCACCCTGCTGATCTGCGTGCTGATCGTGATCATCCCGGTGATCTTCATCGCCGGTTCGCTGGTGCAGGAAGGCGCGAGCGTCTACCAGCGGGTCAAGTCCGGCGAACTGAACTTCGCCGCCTACCTGCAGCAGGCGGTGGCCGCCTTACCGCCATCGGTGCACCAGTGGCTGGAGCGCTTCGACCTGGCCAATCTCTCTAGCCTGCAGGAGAAGCTCTCCTCGGTGGCGATGCAGGCCAGCCAGGTGGTGGCGACCAAGGCGTTCAGCATCGGCCAGAACACCCTCGACTTCGTCATCAGCTTCGGCATCATGCTCTACCTGCTGTTCTTCCTCCTTCGCGACGGTCGCGTGCTCGGCCGGCGGATCAAGCAGGCGGTGCCGCTGAGCCAGGAACACAAGCACCACCTGTTCGCCAAGTTCACCACGGTGATCCGCGCCACGGTGAAGGGCAACATCGCCGTGGCTGCCACCCAGGGCGCTCTCGGCGGCCTGATCTTCTGGGTGCTGGGCATCGAGGGTGCCTTGCTCTGGGGCACCCTGATGGCCTTCCTGTCGCTGCTGCCGGCCATCGGCGCGGCGCTGATCTGGGCGCCGGTGGCGGCCTATTTCCTGCTCACCGGGGCGATCTGGCAGGGCGTAGTGCTGATCCTGTTCTGCGTGGTGGTGATCGGCCTGGTGGACAACATCCTGCGCCCGATCCTGGTCGGCAAGGACACCAAGATGCCGGACTACGTGGTGCTGATCTCCACCCTCGGCGGTATGGCCTTGTTCGGCCTCAACGGCTTCGTCATCGGCCCGCTGATCGCCGCGCTGTTCATGGCCAGTTGGGACCTGTTCACTGGTCGCGAGGAAGAACCACAGGCCTGAGTCGCGCCCGTGGCAGACAAGCCCCGCGAATGCGGGGCTTGTTCGTTTCAGGCCTTGAAGCATCATGGACGGCGCTGTCGTGGCTGAGCCGCTCCAGGCAGTGCCTGGGGCCTTCGGCTAACAGTGCGTCGAACCTGGTACATCGCGACCGTTGCGCGAATGGACATGGAGCAGCGCTTGCCGGCACTCCTCAGGGCTCGCCGCTGTCAACCGGCGGCGGACCTCGGCTTGAGCGCGCAGGTGGCGAGGAAGGTCGGCATGAAGCGGTCGATGACGAAGCGCGGGTGCGGTTGCCAGTCTTCGTAGAAATCCTGCAGCAGCAGGCCGGCGGCGAGCTGGCCGGCGATCTGCTGGGTCAGGCTATGGCCGAACACCAGGGCTTCGCCTTTCTCGCGCTTCGCCGCGAGGGCTTCGGCGGAGAGGCTTTCCAGGTCGGAGTAGGGCAGGCGATGTCGCGGCCGGATCAGGCCCTGCTCTGCCAGTTCCGGCGAGCGGTCCTCGATGAACAGCGCCGGGTTGTAGAAGCTCGCCAGCAGCTTGCCGCCCGGCCGCAGCACCCGCGCGCATTCGCGCCAGACCGGCAGGACATCGTCGACGTAGAGATTGGAGATGGGATTGAAGACCAGGTCGAAGGAGGCATCGGCGAAGGTCGAGAGGTCGCGCATGTCGCCCTGCACGCAGGCCAGTTCGAGGCGGTCGCGGGCGGCGACCTGGCGGTCCTTGTCCAGCTGTCCCGCCGAGGCGTCGAACAGCGTGACCCGTGCGCCGGCGGCGGCAAGGATCGGCGCCTGCTGGCCGCCGGCCGAGGCCAGGCAGAGGATCTCGCGGCCGCGTACGTCGCCCAGCCAGTGAGTGGGTAACGCGCCCGGGGTCAGCTTCACCGCCCAGTCGCCGCGGCGTGCGGCGGCGACCTCCTCGGCGCTGACCGGTCGCGACCATTCGCAGTCACGGGCGGCCTGGGCGTCCCAACTGGCGCTGTTGTGTCGCAGGACGTCGATATCGTGGAAGGTGGGCATGAGGCCTCCGGGTTCATCCATGGAGCGCGGAGCATGCCACGGCAGCGGGGCAGGGTGCGTGGGGCGGGCCAAAGAAAAACCCCGCCGAGGCGGGGTTTTCGTGGAGCGGGCGACTCAGCCGGCGAGGGCCAGGCCGGAATGCTGGAGGATTTCCAGCAGCGGCTGCGGGTAGACGCCGAGGAAGAACGCCAGCAGGGCGATGGCCACCAGCATGATGCCGCCGGCGCGCTGGCCCCAGTTGAACGGTGCGTCGTGCTGGCGGATGCCGGGCTCGACCAGGAACAGGGTGACCATGACCCGCAGGTAGTAGTACAGGCCGATGGCGCTGCCCAGCACCAGGGCGCCGATCAGCCACCACAGGTGCGACTCGACGCCGACCGCGATCACGTAGAACTTGCCGATGAAGCCGGCGGTCAGCGGGATGCCTGCCAGCGACAGCATCATCACGGTCATCACCGCGGTCAGTACCGGCCGGCGCCAGAACAGGCCGCGGTACTCGAACAGCGCATCGGCGTCGCGGCCGCTGTACGGGGTGGACATCAGGGTGATCACGCCGAACGCGCCGAGGGAGGTCAGTACGTAGGTGGCCAGGTAGACGCCGACCGCTTCCACGGCCATGCCCTTGCTGGCGATCAGGGCGACCAGCAGGTAGCCCAGGTGGGCGATGGACGAGTAGCCGAGCAGGCGCTTGATGTTGCTCTGGGTCAGTGCCAGCAGGTTGCCGAAGAGGATCGAGGCGACCGCGATGACGCTCAGGGAGATGTTCAGCAGTTGGTTGTCCAGGGCCGCCGGGGCGATCTGGAACAGCCGCAGCAGCACGGCGAACACCGCGACCTTGCTGGCGGTGGCGAGGAACGCCGAGACCGGCGCCGGGGCGCCTTCGTAGACGTCCGGGGTCCACAGGTGGAAGGGCACCAGCGACAGCTTGAAGCCCAGGCCGACCAGCATCATGCCGACGCCAACGCTGACCAGCGGACCGCTCAGCACGTGCTCGGCGACCTTGGCGCCAAGGCCGGCGAAGCCCAGGGTACCGGACTCGGCGTAGAGCAGGGCCATGCCGAACAGCAGGAAGGCGGAGCCGGCGGCCGAGAGCACGGTGTACTTGATGCCGGCTTCCAGCGAGCGCTTGTTGAAGAAGGCGTAGGCGACCATCCCGTAGACCGGGACCGAGAGCAGCTCCAGGCCGATGAACAGGCTGGCCAGGTGCTGCGCGCTGACCAGCACCAGGCCGCCGGCGGTGGCCAGCAGCAGGAGCAGGTACAGCTCTTCGCGGTTACCCGGATAGCTTTCCATGTAGGCGTGGGCGAGGGTCACGCAGGCCAGGGCGGAGACCAGCACCAGGGCCATGTAGAAGCAGGCGTAGTTGTCCACCAGCACCAGCGGGGTCACCTCGATCGGGGTGACGCCGAGGACCGGCAGCAGCGACAGCAGGGCCAGGTTGAGGCCGATCACCGAGAGAGTGGCGGTGAACGAGTGATTGCGTTTCCAGGCTACCGCCAGCATCACCACCACCAGGGTGGCGCTGGTGATCAGCAGTGGCAGGAGCGCGATGAAGTGTTGGATCGTAAAGGTCATTTCGCGACTACCGTCCTGCAAGGGTGGAAAGGGCTGCGCCCAGCCATTGCTGCACGCCGTGCATGCTGGCCGCGGAGATGTCCAGCACCGGCTGCGGGTAGACCCCGAGCAGGACCAGCAGGACCGCCAGGCCGAGCACCATGCTCAGTTCGCGGGCGTCGAGGCCGAGGATCGGCTCGTCGGACTGGCTGGGTCCGAAGTAGGCGCGGTGGATCATGATCAGCGAGTAGACCGAGGCGAAGACCAGGCCGAAGGTGGCGATCACGATGATCACCGGGACCACCTTGAAGGCGCCGATCAGGATCAGGAACTCGCCGACGAAGTTGCCGGTGCCGGGCAGGCCCAGCGACGCCGAGGCGAAGAACAGGCTGATCGCCGGCAGGTAGGGCATGCGCGACCACAGGCCGCCCATCTTGCGCATGTCGCGGGTATGCAGGCGCTCGTAGAGCTGGCCGCAGAGGATGAACAGCGCCGCGGCGGAGAGGCCGTGGGCGATCATCTGCACCACCACGCCCTGCAGCGCGACCTGGCTGCCGGAGTAGATGCCGATCATCACGAAGCCCATGTGCGAAACGCTGGAGTAGGCGACCAGGCGCTTGATGTCGGTCTGCGCGAAGGACAGCAGGGCACCGTAGAAGATGCCGATGATGCCGAGCCACATGGCGATCGGCGCGAATTCCGCCGAGGCGTTGGGGAACAGCGGCAGGGCGAAGCGGATCAGGCCGTAGGCGGCGGTCTTCAGGAGGATGCCGGCGAGGTCCACGGAGCCGGCGGTGGGCGCCTGGGCGTGGGCGTCCGGCAGCCAGGAATGCACCGGCACCACCGGCATCTTCACCGCGAAGGCGACGAAGAAGCCGAGCATCAGCAGCCATTCCACGTGGGGGCTCAACTGGGTCTTCAGCAGGGTGGCGTAGTCGAAGGTGATCACGCCGGTGGCATTGAAGTTGACGAACACCAGGCCGAGGATCGCCACCAGCATCACCAGGCCGCTGGCCTGGGTGAAGATGAAGAACTTGGTGGCGGCGTAGATGCGGGTCTTCTTGCCGTCATCGGAGCTGTGTCCCCACAGCGCGATGAGGAAGTACATCGGCACCAGCATCATTTCCCAGAAGAAGAAGAACAGGAACAGGTCGATGGCGAGGAACACGCCGATCACACCGCCCAGGATCCACAGCAGGTTCAGATGGAAGAAGCCGATGCGGCGCTGGATCTCGTTCCAGGAGCAGAGGACCGAGAGCACGCCGAGCAGGCCGGTGAGGGCGACCATCAGCAGCGACAGGCCATCCATCGCCAGGTGGACGCTGATGCCGAGACGCTCGATCCACAGCACCTTGAATTGCAGGGTCCATTCCGGCTCGCCGCCGGGCGCGGGCGCCAGCTGGAAGTCGCCGGTGGCCCAGATCCACAGGCTCAGGATCAGGACCAGGGTCATCGAAAGCAGCGCGATCCAGCGGGGCAGGGTCTTGCTGCTGTGTTCGGCGATCCAGCAGAGGAAACCGCCGATGAAGGGGATCAGGATTAGCCAGGGCAGAATCATGACAGGCTCAGTCTCTCCGTGAATTCGTTAGGCCAGCAGCAGCGCGCCGAGCAGGATGGCGGCGCCACCCACCAGGGAAGCGGCGTACCAGCGCAGGCGGCCGTTCTCGGTGAGGCTGAGGAGGTTGTGTCCGCCGCGCACGCTGAACGGAACGACGCCCAGGGTACGGTCGATGGGGTCGCGCCCCAGCAGTTGGCAGAGCAGCAGGTAGGGTTTCACGAACAGCTTGTCGTACAGCCAGTCGAAGCCCCAGGCGTGGTACCACCAGGTACCGAAGAAGCGACCCGGGGCGCTCTTCGCCAGGGCGCTGACGAAGCGGCGCTGGCCGAGGAACAGCAGGCCGGCCAGCAGGATGCCGGCGATGGCGATGGCGCCCGAGGCCAGTTCCAGGCTGTGCTTGGCTTCGCCACCAGCGTGGCCGACGCTTTCCGGCAGGACGCCGGCCAGCGGCGGGGTGATCAGGGCACCGACGAAGGTCGACAGGACGATCAGCACGCTGAGCGGCAGCCAGTGGGAAATCCCGTGGCCGGCGTGGGCTTCGGTCTTCGGCTCGCCATGGAAGGCGACGAAGATCAGGCGGAAGGTGTAGATCGAGGTCAGGAACGCACCCGCCAGGCCGGCGATCAGCAACTCGCGATGGCCGCTGGCGAAGGCCTCCCAGAGAATCTCGTCCTTGGAGTAGAAGCCCGCGGTGAGGAAGGGCAGGGCGGCCAGCGCCGCGCCGCCGACCACGAAGCTGGCGTAGGCCAGCGGCAGCTTCTTCCACAGCCCGCCCATCTTGAAGATGTTCTGCTCGTGGTGGCAGGCGACGATCACCGCGCCCGAGGCGAGGAACAGCAGGGCCTTGAAGAAGGCGTGGGTCATCAGGTGGAAGATCGCCGCGTCCCAGGCGCCGACGCCGAGGGCGAGGAACATGTAGCCGATCTGGCTCATGGTCGAGTAGGCGAGGATGCGCTTGATATCGGTCTGCACCAGGGCGGCGAAGCCGGCCAGGACCAGGGTCACCGCGCCGACGATGCCGACCAGTTCGAGGATGTCCGGGGCCAGGGTGAACAGGCCGTGGCAACGGGCGATCAGGTAGACGCCGGCGGTCACCATGGTGGCGGCGTGGATCAGCGCGGAGACCGGGGTCGGGCCGGCCATGGCGTCGGCCAGCCAGGTCTGCAGCGGCAGTTGGGCGGACTTGCCGACCGCGCCGCCGAGCAGGGCCAGGGTCGCCAGGGTCAGCCAGAGGTTGCCTTCCGGGAACTTCTGCGGCGCCAGCACCAGCAACTCCTGGATGTTCAGGGTGCCGAACTGCTGGAACAGGATGAACAGGCCGAAGGCCATGAACACGTCGCCGACGCGGGTGACGATGAACGCCTTGAGCGCCGCGTTACCGTTGTTGCGATTGCTGTAGTAGAAGCCGATCAGCAGGTAGCTGCACAGGCCCACGCCTTCCCAACCGAAGTAGAGGAACAGCAGGTTGTCGCCCAGCACCAGGAACAGCATGCTGGCGATGAACAGGTTGGTGTAGGCGAAGAAGCGCGAATAGCCGGCTTCGCCACGCATGTACCAGGAGGCGAACAGGTGGATCAGGAAGCCGACGCCGGTAACCACGCCGAGCATGGTTACCGAGAGGCCGTCCAGGTACAGGGTGAAGTTGCTGCTGAAGTCGCCGGCCGCCATCCACTGCCACAGCACCAGGCTGTAGGCGCCGCCTTCCGGCGGACTGCTGTGGAAGCTGAAGATGGCCCAGGCCGCGCTCAGGGCGGAGAGGCCGACCGAGCCGACGCCGACCAGCGCCGAAAGGTTTTCCGACCACCTGCCGCGGGAGAACGACAGCAGCAGGAAGCCGACCAGGGGGAACAGGAAGGTAAGAGGTAGGAGGTTCATCCGCGCATCTCGCTGGCAGCGTCGATATCGAGGGTGTGGAAGCGGCGATACAGTTGCAGCAGGATCGCCAGGCCGATGCTCGCTTCGGCGGCCGCGAGGCTCAGCACCAGGATGAACATCACCTGGCCGTCGGGCTGGCCCCAGCGGCTGCCGGCGACCACGAAGGCGAGGGCGGCGGCGTTCATCATCACTTCCAGGCTCATCAGTACGAACAGGATGTTGCGTCGCACCATCAAGCCGACCAGTCCGAGGGCGAACAGGACGCTGGCGAGGGCCAGGCCGTGTTCCAGTGGTATTGCGTTCATAGCGTTACGTTCCCTTGGGGCGGGCGCAGGGCGCCCGCCGAACCTTTATTGTTTGGCGTCTTGACGACCCAGGTGATAGGCAGCGACCAGGGCCGCGAGCAACAGCATGGAGGCCAGTTCGACCACCAGCAGGTACGGGCCGTAGAGGCTGATGCCGACCGCCTTGGCGTCTACCGTGGTATGGCCGATGCCGGCACCGCTCGGGGTGCGGGCGAGGACCACCAGCAGTTCCACCAGCAGGACCAGGGCCAGGGCCGAAGGCCCGACCCAGATGCCGGGCGTGAGCCACTTGCGCTCCTGCTCGACCACGGCCGGGCCGAGGTTGAGCATCATCACCACGAAGACGAACAGAACCATGATGGCGCCAGCGTAGACGATGATCTCCAGGGCGCCGGCGAAGGGTGCGCCGAGGCTGAAGAAGGTCATCGAGATGGCCAGCAGGGAAATGATCAGGTAGAGCAGGGCATGCACCGGGTTGCTGTTGGTGATGACCCGCAGCGTGGCCAGTACGGCGACGCCGGCAGCGAAATAGAAAGCGAATTCCACGCGACGTCTCCTTATGGCAGCAGGCTTTTCACGTTGATCGGTTCGGCTTCGTTCTGCGCGGCGCCTTTCGGCTTGCCGGCGATCGCCATCCCCGCAACGCGGTAGTAGTTGTAGTCCGGGTTCTTGCCCGGGCCGGAGATCAGCAGGTCGTGCTTCTCGTAGACCAGGTCCTGGCGCTTGAACTCGCCCATCTCGAAGTCCGGGGTGAGCTGGATCGCGGTGGTCGGGCAGGCTTCCTCGCACAGGCCGCAGAAGATGCAGCGCGAGAAGTTGATGCGGAAGAACTCCGGATACCAGCGACCGTCCTCGGTCTCGGCCTTCTGCAGGGAGATGCAGCCAACCGGACAGGCCACGGCGCACAGGTTGCAGGCTACGCAGCGTTCCTCGCCGTCGGGGTCGCGGGTCAGGACGATCCGGCCACGATAGCGCGGCGGCAGGTAGACCGGCTCTTCGGGGTATTGCAGGGTGTCGCGCTTGCGGAAGGCATGGCCGAAGATCATCACCAGGCTGCGAAGCTGGGTGAAGGTGCCATGCACGACGTTGATGATTTCTTTGATCACGGTGGTTCTCCTTACTGGGCCGCGGCCAGCACGAGCGCGCCGGTCACCAGCAGGTTGATCAGGGTCAGCGGCAGGCACACCTTCCAGCTGAACGCCATCACCTGGTCATAGCGCGGACGCGGCAGCGAGGCGCGGATCAGGATGAAGAGCATGATGAAGAAGCCGGTCTTGGCGGCGAAGTAGAAGAACGACAGCCAGGGCAGGGTGTCCAGGAACGGACCGTGCCAGCCGCCGAAGAACAGGGTCGCCAGCAGCGCCGAGACCAGCACGATGCCGATGTACTCGCCGACGAAGAACATGCCCCATTTCATCCCGGCGTACTCGATGTGGTAGCCGTCCGCCAGTTCCTGCTCCGCTTCCGGCTGGTCGAACGGGTGACGGTGGGTCACGGCGACGCCGGCGATGATGAAGGTGCAGAAGCCGAAGAACTGCGGAATGATGAACCAGACGTTGTCGATCTGGTACTGGACGATGTCGCGCATGTTGAACGAGCCGACCTGGGCGACGATGCCCATCAGCGACAGGGCCAGGAACACCTCGTAGGAGATGGTCTGGGCCGAGGCGCGCAGGCTGCCGAGCAGGGCGAACTTGTTGTTGCTCGACCAGCCGGCGAACAGCACGGCGTACACCGTCAGGCCGGCCATGGCGAAGAAGAACAGGATGCCGATGTTCAGGTCCGCCACGCCCCAGGTGGGGGTGATCGGCACGATGGCGAAGGCGACGAGCAGGGCGCCCATCGCGATCACCGGGGCCAGGGTGAAGATCATCTTGTCGGCGAACGGCGGGGTCCAGTCCTCCTTGAAGAACATCTTGACCATGTCCGCGCCGAGCTGGAACGCACCGAACGGACCGACCCGGTTGGGGCCGTAGCGGTCCTGCCAGAGGCCGAGCAGGCGGCGCTCGACCCAGCTGAGCAGGGCGCCGCAGATGACCACGGCGAGCAGCACCACGATGGCCTTGACCACGGTGAGGATGATGGTGACCAGAGCGGGAGTCAGCCAACTCATTGTGCAGCCTCCTGCAGACCTTCCACGGAGCAGCCGGCGATCGCCGCCGGGATGCCGGCGAAGCCGACCGGCAGGCCGATCAGGCCGGCGCCGAGTTGTTCATCGATGCGCAGCGGCAGGCGCAGGGCCTGGCCCTTGAACTGGAAGCCGAGGGTCGCGCCGTCGTTGACGCCGAGGCGGTCCGCGTCTTCCTTGGACAGGGCGACGTAGGTCTCCGGGATGCGCTGCTGGATCGGCGCGGCCCGCGAGCTGTTTTCCTCGCTACCGAACAGGTGGTACAGCGGCACTACCTTCCAGCTGTCGGCCTTGGCGCTGAACGGCACCGGCACGGCCTGGAACCAGTCGAGGCCTTCGCCCTTCGGTTCGATCAGGCGCACGCCGGGGTCGCCGGCGCGCAGGTGGCCGCCGACCTCGTCCTGGAACTTGTTCCAGGCCTGCGGCGAGTTCCAGCCCGGCGACCAGGCGAACGGAATCTGCTGACGGTCTTCCTGGCTGCCGGAGTAGCCTTCCATGGAGAAGGCGAACGCCGAGTCGATGTCCTGCGGGGTGCGCGGCTCGTGCACGCTGATGTTGGCGCGCATGGCGGTGCGCCCGCTGTAGCGGTGCGGTTCGCGGGCCAGCTTGAGGCCCTTGATGCGGAACGAGGCGGCCGGTGCGGCGTCGCGGATACCGGCCAGGATCGGCTTGGCCTCGGCCACGGCTTCGGTGACGTGGTCCAGCTGGGTCCAGTCGACGCGCTTGCCTTGCAGGGTGCTGTGGATCGCATGCAGCCAGCGCCAGCCCTCGCGGACCATGTTCTTGGCGTCGTAGTAGGTCGGGTCGAACACCTGGAAGAAGCGCTGGGCGCGGCCTTCTTGGCTGACCAGGGTGCCGTCGCCTTCGGCGAAGCTGGCCGCCGGCAGCACCAGGTGCGCCTTGGCGGTGGTGGCGGTCTGCTGGTGATCGGCGACGATCACCACCCTGGCCGCCGCCAGGGCTGCGTCGACACGGGCGGCGTCGGTGCGGCGGTAGAGATCGTTCTCCAGCACCACCACGGCGTCGGCCTGTCCGGAGGTCAGTCGCTCGAGCGCGGCTTCCACGGAGTCGCCGCCGAAGAGCGCCAGGCCGAGGCTGTTGGCTTCGCTGACCACCAGGCTGATGGAACCGTTCTTCTCGCGCTGCTTGAGGGCCTTGGCGATGTTCGCCGCGGCTTCGATCAATGCCTTGTTGCCCAGCGAGTTGCCGGACACCACCAACGGACGCTTGGCCGCCAGCAGGGCATCGGCGATGCGCTGGGCGAAGGCCTGGGCCTGCGGGTCGAGGTCGGCCACGGATGGAGCGCTCGGGTCGATCGCGTGGGCCACGGCGAAGCCGAGGCGGGCGAGGTCGTCCGGTGCGGCGTGGACGGTTTCCTCGGCCACGTCGTCGAGGCGGGTCGCGCTGACGCTGGCGATGAACAGCGGGTTCTGCGCGTGCTGGGCGATGTTCTTCACCGCGGCGTCGAGCCACGGCTGGACCTTCATGTCGGCGGCCATCTCGACGGCCTTGCCCTTCACCGACTGGCGCAGGGCCAGGGCGATGCGGGCGGCGGTCTGGGTCAGGTCCTCGCCGAGGACGAAGACCGCGTCGTGGTCCTCGATGTCGCGGATGCTCGGCACCGGCAGCGGGCCTTCCTGCATGACCTGCAGGATCAGGCGCAGGCGGTCGAGCTCGCCTTCGTTGATGCCGCTGTAGAAGTTGCCTTCGCCAACCAGCTCGCGCAGGGCGAAGTTGCTTTCCAGGCTGGCGCGCGGCGAACCGATGCCGACCACCTTGCGCTCCTTCAGCAGGGCGGCGGCCTGGTCGAGGGCGCCGTCCAGGCTCAGCTTCTGCTTGCTCAGCACCAGCAGCGGCTGGCGCGGACGGTCTTCGCGGTTGACGTAGCCGTAGCCGAAGCGACCGCGGTCGCAGAGGAAGTAGTGGTTGACCGAGCCGTTGTAGCGGTTCTCGATGCGGCGGATCTCGCCGTAGCGCTCGCCGGGGCTGATGTTGCAGCCGCTGGAGCAGCCGTGGCAGATGCTCGGGGCGAACTGCATGTCCCACTTGCGGTTGTAGCGCTCGGAGTGGGTCTTGTCGGTGAACACGCCGGTGGGGCAGACCTCGGTGAGGTTGCCGGAGAACTCGCTTTCCAGCACGCCGTCCTCGACCCGTCCGAAGTAGACGTTGTCGTGGGCGCCGTAGACGCCGAGGTCGGTGCCGCCGGCGTAGTCCTTGTAGTAGCGCACGCAGCGGTAGCAGGCGATGCAGCGGTTCATCTCGTGGGCGATGAACGGGCCGAGTTCCTGGTTCTGGTGGGTGCGCTTGGTGAAGCGGTACCGGCGCTCGTTGTGGCCGGTCATCACCGTCATGTCCTGCAGGTGGCAGTGACCGCCTTCCTCGCACACCGGGCAGTCGTGCGGGTGGTTGGTCATCAGCCATTCGACGACGCTGGCGCGGAACTGCTTGGCCTCTTCGTCTTCGATGGAGATCCAGGTGTTGTCGGTGGCGGGGGTCATGCAGGACATGACGAGGCGACCACGCTTGTCGTTCTCGTCGGTGTACTGCTTCACCGCGCACTGGCGGCAGGCGCCGACGCTACCGAGCGCCGGGTGCCAGCAGAAGTAGGGAATGTCGAGACCGAGGGACAGACAGGCCTGCAGGAGGTTGTCTGCACCATCGACTTCGAGCGTCTTGCCGTCTACGTGGATAGTGGCCATGGTTCAAGTCTTCGTTGGCCCGTTGTCAGCGGGCGTGGCTAATAGAAACTCACGGTTCCGTCGGGCCTGCGGCCGGGCCGCGGCACGACGACGAAACATCGCCGGACGGCTGGCCGTCCGGCTGCAAAGCATCAGGCGCCGACCGTTGCCGGGCGCGGCGCGGCCGAAGGCTGGCGGGAGATGCCCGCCTCGAATTCGGCACGGAAATACTTGAGGGCGCTGCCCAGCGGCTCGACGGCTCCCGGCGCATGGGCGCAGAAGGTCTTGCCTGGGCCGAGGAAGTTGACCAGTTGCTCGAGGGTCTCGAGGTCGCCGGGCTGGCCTTCGCCACGCTCTAGGGCGCGCAGCAGCTTCACGCTCCACGGCAGGCCGTCGCGGCAGGGGGTGCACCAGCCGCAGGACTCGCGGGCGAAGAACTCTTCCATGTTGCGCAGCAGGGAAACCATGTTGATGCTGTCGTCCACCGCCATGGCCAGGCCGGTGCCCATCCGGGTGCCGACCTTGGCGATGCCGCCGGCGAACATCTGCGCATCCAGGTGCTCCGGGAGCAGGAAGCCGGTACCGGCGCCGCCGGGCTGCCAGGCCTTGAGCTGGAAGCCGTCGCGCATGCCGCCGGCGTAGTCCTCGAACAGCTCGCGGGCGCTGACGCCGAACGGCAGTTCCCACAGGCCGGGGTTCTTCACCTTGCCGGAGAAGCCCATCAGCTTGGTGCCCATGTCTTCGCTGCCGGGGCGGGCCAGGGTCTTGTACCAGTCCACGCCGTTGCCGACGATGGCCGGCACGTTGCACAGCGTCTCCACGTTGTTCACGCAGGTCGGCTTGCCCCAGACGCCGACGGCGGCGGGGAAGGGCGGCTTGGAACGCGGGTTGGCGCGGCGGCCTTCCAGCGAGTTGATCAGCGCGGTCTCTTCGCCGCAGATGTAGCGGCCGGCACCGGTGTGGACGAACAGCTCGAAATCGAAGCCGCTGCCGAGGATGTTCTTGCCGAGCAGGCCGGCGGCCTTGGCTTCGTCGATGGCGCGGTTGAGGTTGCGCGCCGCGTCGACGTATTCGCCGCGCAGGAAGATGTAGCCGCGGTAGGCCTTCAGCGCGCGCGCGGAAATCAGCATGCCTTCCACCAGCAGGTGCGGCAGCTGCTCCATGAGCATGCGGTCCTTCCAGGTGTTCGGCTCCATCTCGTCCGCGTTGCACAGCAGGTAGCGGATGTTCAGCGACTCGTCCTTCGGCATCAGGCCCCACTTCACGCCGGTGGGGAAGCCCGCGCCGCCGCGGCCCTTGAGGCCGGAGTCCTTGACGGTCTGGACGATGTCGTCCTGGGCCATCTGGGTCAGCGCCTTGCGCGCCGCGGCATAGCCGTCCTTGCTCTGGTATTCCTCGAGCCAGACGGGCTGGGCGTCTTCGCGCAGGCGCCAGGTCAGCGGATGGGTTTCCGCCGAACGCGCCATGCGGTTGGCCGGACCAATGGAGGTAAGGGTCATACGTAGGCCTCCAGCAGTTTGGCGACACCGTCGGGACGCACGTCGCCATGGGTGTCGTCGTCGATCATCAGCGCCGGGGCCTTGTCGCAGTTGCCCAGGCAGCAGACCGGGAGCAGGGTGAAGCGACCGTCGGCGGTAGTCTGGCCGAGACCGATGCCGAGTTGCTTCTGGATCTCGCCGACCACCGACTCGTGGCCGCCGATGTAGCAGACCATGCTGTCGCAGACGCGGATGATGTGGCGGCCCACCGGCTGGCGGAATATCTGACTATAGAAGGTGGCGACGCCTTCGACGTCGCTGGCCGGGATCCCCAGCACCTCGCCGATCGCCGGGATGGCGCCGTCCGGCACCCAGCCGCGCTGCTTCTGGACGATCTTCAGGGCTTCGATGGACGCCGCGCGCGGGTCCTCGTAGTGATGCATTTCATGCTCGATGGACGAGCGCTCGGTTTCGCTGAGGACGAAACGGTCGGTCTGAATCAGGTTGCTCTGGCTCATGTCAGCGGTCCACGTCAGCCATAACGAAATCGATGCTACCCAGGTAGGCGATCAGGTCCGCGATCATGCTGCCGTTGATCACCGAGGGGATCTGTTGCAGGTGCGCGAAGCTGGGCGTCCGGATACGCGTGCGGTAGCTCATGGTGCTGCCGTCGCTGGTCAGGTAGTAGCTGTTGATACCCTTGGTCGCCTCGATCATCTGGAAGGCTTCGTTGGCCGGCATGACCGGGCCCCAGGAAACCTGCAGGAAGTGGGTGATCAGGGTCTCGATGTGTTGCAGCGTGCGTTCTTTCGGCGGCGGCGTGGTCAGCGGATGGTCGGCCTTGTACGGGCCTTCCGGCATGTTCTTCAGGCACTGTTCGATGATCCGCAGGCTCTGGCGCATCTCGCCCATCTTGACCATGCAGCGGTCGTAGGCGTCGCCGTTGTGGGCCAGCGGTACCTCGAACTCGAAGTTCTCGTAGCCGGAGTAGGGGCGGGCCTTGCGCAGGTCGAAGTCGCAACCGGTGGCGCGCAGGCCGGCGCCGGTGGTGCCCCACTCGAGGGCTTCCTTGGTGTTGTACTGGGCGACGCCGATGGTCCGGCCGCGCAGGATGCTGTTCTTCAGGGCCGCGGTCTCGTACTCGTCGAGGCGCTTGGGCATCCAGTCGAGGAACTCGCGGACCAGCTTGTCCCAGCCGCGCGGCAGGTCGTGGGCGACGCCGCCGATGCGGTACCAGGCCGGGTGCAGGCGGAAGCCGGTGATGGCCTCGACCACCTTGTAGGCGCGCTGGCGGTCGGTGAAGGTGAAGAACACCGGGGTCATGGCGCCGACGTCCTGGATATAGGTGCCCAGGTACAGCAGGTGGTTCAGGATACGGAAGAACTCCGCCATCATGATCCGGATCACGTCGACCCGCTGCGGCACCTTGATCCCGGCGAGCTTCTCCACCGAGAGTACGTAGGGCAGGTTGTTCATCACCCCGCCGAGGTAGTCGATGCGGTCGGTGTAGGGGATGAAACTGTGCCAGGACTGGCGCTCGGCCATCTTCTCGGCGCCGCGGTGGTGGTAGCCGATCTCCGGGACGCAGTCGATGATCTCCTCGCCGTCCAGTTGCAGGATGATGCGGAACGCGCCGTGGGCGGACGGGTGGTTCGGGCCGAGGTTGAGGAACATGTAGTCCTCGTTCTCGCCGTGGCGCTTCATGCCCCAGTCTTCCGGCTTGAAGCGCAGGGCCTCCTGCTCCAGGTCCTGCTTGGCGGCGGACAGGGAGTAGGGATCGAACTCGGTGGCGCGCGCCGGATAGTCCTTGCGCAGCGGATGGCCCTGCCAGGTCGGCGGCATCAGCATGCGGGTCAGGTGCGGGTGGCCGGTGAAGGTGATGCCGTACATGTCCCACACTTCGCGCTCGTACCAATTGGCGTTGGGCCAGATACGGGTGGCGGTGGGCAGGTTGAGGTCGCGCTCGGACAAGGCGACCTTGATCATCACGTCACTATTACGCTCCAGCGACATCAGGTGGTAGAACACGCTGAAGTCGGCGCTCGGCAGGCCGCGGCGATGGGTGCGCAGCCGCTCGTCGACGCCGTGCAGGTCGTAGAGCATCACGTAGGGCTTGGGTACCTGACGGAGGAAGGTCAGGACTTCGATCAGTCTTTCGCGCGGGACCCAGAGCACCGGCATGCCGGTACGGGTGGGCTGGACGGTGAAGGTCTCGGCGCCAAAGCGGGAATTAAGTTCGACGACGATATCCTGGTCGTCTGCCTTGTAAGGCGGGATGTACAGAGCGGAGTCTGCAGTCATGGTCTCGGTCGCTTTCGGTCAACGGTGGGGTGAACGCGGCTGGTCTCGGCCGGCCAGCGGGGCTGGCCGGGAGTTCCGGATCACACTTCGTCGGGGCTGCGCAGGTTGGTCACCTGGATGCGCTGCTCGCGTTTCAGGTCTTTCTGGGCCGGCATTTCGGCGCGGTAGACCCCCTGGTCGCCAACGACCCAGGACAACGGGCGGCGCTCCTGGCCGATGGATTCCTGCAGCAGCATCAGGCCTTGCAGGAACGCCTCCGGACGGGGCGGGCAGCCGGGGATGTAGACGTCCACGGGGAGGAACTTGTCGACCCCCTGGACCACCGAATAGATGTCGTACATGCCGCCGGAATTGGCGCACGAGCCCATGGAGATGACCCACTTGGGTTCGAGCATCTGCTCGTAGAGGCGCTGGATGACCGGGGCCATCTTGATGAAGCAGGTGCCGGCGATGACCATGAAGTCGGCCTGGCGCGGCGACGCCCGGATCACTTCGGCGCCGAAGCGGGCGATATCGTGCGGCGCGGTGAAGGCGGTGGTCATCTCCACGTAGCAGCACGACAGCCCGAAGTTATAGGGCCAGAGCGAGTTCTTGCGACCCCAGTTGACGGTGGAGTTCAGCACATCCTCGAGCTTGCCCATGAAGATGTTCTTGTGAACCTGGCCCTCGACCAGCGGGTCGGCTACGGTTTCCCGTTCGCCTATCGGGTATTGGTCGTTGGCCGCATCGGGATCGATCCGGGTAAGTTTGTATTGCATCGCCAAAGCCTCATTGTTTTAGCTTCGCCTGCCGCTTGCGACGGCTTTCGGGAGCCCAATCGAGCGCACCGATCCGCCAAAGATAGACAAGACCCGCCAACAGAATTGCTATGAAAATGGTTGCCTCGATCAGGCCGGCCCAGCCGCTTTCGCGAACCGACACCGACCAGGCGAAGAGGAAGAGGGCTTCGACGTCGAAGATCACGAAGAGCATCGCGACCAGATAGAATTTTGCCGAGAGACGCAGGCGTGCGCCTCCGGTGGGGACGATCCCGGATTCGAAGGGTTCGTTCTTGCTGCGACCAAATGCCTTGCTGCCAAGCAGGGACGAAACCCCTAGCATGAAGGCGAGAAGGCCAACGACCCCTAGAAGGAAGGCAGCGAATCCCCAGTGATGAGCTGCAAGTTCAGCTGGGTTTGGCATGCTGATACTCCTTCTGTACCGGATATATAAGATCGTGGGTTCTGGGCGCAATGCCCGACTTCTTGTGCAACCCGCTGCGTAGTGAGCTAAGGGTTGTATGTATCTTTCCGATTTTATGCCCAAAGCGCCGGACAAGTAAATTTTTCTAACACAAACAGACGCTTCTCTGCTTTTTCCAGCGCTTTGGTTAATCCCCGAAAGCCTCGTGAATGCTGTCTCTGCGAGAAATGGCGCGGCTTGGCTGGCTTTTGGTCGTATTGCCGCGAAGCGTGGGGAAGGGCTCTTTGCGAGGCCTTAAACGATAATGAATATCGTTTGCAATGTCGCATCCGTATAACTTCGCTACATATATTCTTCGCCGCGTTACTATTGTTTACCCTTTTATTGGCAATTACTCGCGATCAATCCGTTATTGCATTAAACCGGGAATATTTTCCGGGCCGGGCGCATGGCGGTTTTTCTTCTTTCCGCACCATGGCAACCCGGCTGTGGCGCCGCCTGGGGCTGCGCCCGCGGTTCTTCGTGACGGATGCGAAGGCGCTGGGCAAGGCTTGCGGCGGTTCGCTTCGCAGCGCAGATGTAGTCGCTCTGGAGGTGCGCTACCTAGGGGCTGCGGTAGCGTCCCGGGGTTTCTTGCCGACCCAGGCCCAGACCATCTCGCAGGCGATCGGCTGGTTGCCGTTCTCGTCGCTGACCAGCACCGCCACGCGGACCTCGCCCTTGTCCTGTTGCCGGATCTGCTCGATCTGCCCAGCCTCCAGCGTCGCGATGGCGGTCAGGTCGCCCTGGGCGCGCTTGAGATAGTCGATCTTCATGGTCTTGATCAGCGGCAGCTTGTCGTCCGGTACGTTCATTCCGACCAGGAAGCCGCTGGCCGACTCGGCGAGCAAGGCCATCGCCGCGGCATGGATACCTTTTATGTGGTTCTGCACCGGCCGACGGTTCTTCAGGCTGAGGATGGCGCGCTCCTGCCCCAGTTCATGGATGCGCACCCTCGCCGTGCCGGCGAAGCGCACCTGGGAGCCCAGCAGCAGCGTCAGGCTGCGGCTGCGCAGGCGGCGGGGGAGGAGGTTGATGGCGCCGACGGCGCGGCTGAGACGATTGCGCTTGGGCATGCTGGCGTCCTTCCATAGAGAGGGGAGCCTGCATTCCACCCGCTTTGCCCGGGCTTGCCCACGGCTGTAGCGGCGACCTGCGCCGGCATTCCGGCCAACGCAGGTCGTCGTGGCGCGTCAGAGCAGGCGTCGGCCGTCTTCGCGGGTGATCACCACGGTGGCCGAGCGTGGCCGGCGGCCCGGCCCGTCCGGCCAGGTGCTGAGGAGGTTATCGGCGGTCGAGCCTTCCCCCGGGTGCTGGATGTTGATGAACAGCGTACGGAAGTCCGGCGTCGCGGCAATGCCGGTCACCTCGCAACCCAGCGGACCGGTGAGGAAGCGCTTCAGTTCGCCGGTGCGCGGGTCGGCTACCAGCATCTGGTTGTTGCCGAACGGGCCGCTGCTCAACTGGCTGCCGCTCATGTCGGTCTGGATCCACAGGCGGCCTTCCGGGTCGAACCAGAGGCCGTCGGGGCTGGCCAGGATATTGTCCTGGTTCAGCGGCTTGCCGTCCGGGCCGCGGCTGTCTTCGCCGGGACCGGCGAGCATGAACAGGTCCCAGGTGAAGCGTTGCCCGGCATAGTCGCGGCTGCGTTCGCGCCAGCGGATGATATGGCCGTAGGCGTTCTTCACCCGTGGGTTGGCGGCGTCGGCGACGGTGCGCGACGTGTTGTTGGTGAGGGTGAAGTAGACGTCACCGTTGTCCGGGTTGACCGCGCCCCACTCCGGGCGATCCATCTTGGTCGCGCCGAGGACGTCGGCGGCCAGGCGGGTGTTGATCAGCACTTCGCCCTGGTCGGCGAAGCTCACCCCGGCCTTGCGACAGGCCGCGCGGAAGTTGCCGTCGGCGATGTCCAGCGGCAGCCACTGGCCGCTGCCATCGGCGTTGAAGCGGGCGACGTAGAGGGTGCCTTCGTCGAGCAGGCGAGCGTTGCTGCGACCCGGACGGAACTTGTCGCGGCTGACGTACTTGTAGATGTACTCGTTCTGCGAGTCGTCGCCGGAGTAGCAGACTACCTGGCGGCCCGGCTTGACCGGGGCGAAGACCAGGCCTTCGTGGGCGAAGCGGCCGAGAGCGGTGCGCTTGACCGGTACCGATTGCGGGTCGAACGGGTCGATCTCGACGATCCAGCCGAAGTTGTTCGGTTCGTTGCGGTAGTCGTCCTGAGCCTGTTTGCCCTTGCGGGTGGCATCGAAGCGCTCGAACTCGTCGCCCGCCAGGGTTTCCCAGCCGAAACGGCTGGTGTTGCGAATGCCGTAGCGGGTCAGTTCGCGCGGCAGTTCGCTGTCCTGGGTGGAGAAATAGCCGACCCAGTTCTCCTCGCAGGTGAGGTAGGTGCCCCAGGGGGTGAAACCGTTGGAACAGTTGTTGTGGGTGCCGCGGGTGCGGGTGCCGTCCGGACTGTGGCGGGTGCGCAGCAGTTCGTGGCCGCGCGCCGGGCCGGCGATACGCATCGGCGTGGCGGCGGTGATCCGCCGATTGCGTTGCGACGGTACGACATTCCACTCGCCACGCACGTTGCGACGGATCTCCACGACGGAAACGCCATGGGCGTTGATTTCCTTGCGCACTTCATCGGCGACGGTACGCTTGCCATCGACCACGGTCGGGCCATTGGTGTGCAGCAGCGGCGCGTCGATGTATTCATGGTTGAGCACCAGCAGGCCATGGTTGCTGATGTGTCCGCCGCCGAAGCCGAACTGCGCGTCGATCGGGAAGAAGTGCATGCCGTCGTGGTGCATGCCGATCTGTTCGGCCTGGTCCTGGGCGCTGTTGCTGGCGTCGTCGAGGAAGCCCGGATAACTGCCGCTGATCGGGGTGCCCCAGGGTATGAAGGGCGTCGCCTTGTAGCCGGCGGGCACCCGGATGGTATCGGCACGGCCGCTGGCGATGGCTTCGAAGGGTAAGCGGTTGCGGCGTTTGAAAGGCAAGCCGCGCAGGCCTTCCGCGGCGGGCGCCTGCGCTTCGGCGGGGGCGGCGCTGGCGGGGAGCGCGACGCCGAGGAAGGCGAGGGCGCCGAGCGCCGCGCCGCCGGCCAGGACCTGGCGGCGGCCGAGGCCGGCGATCAGGTCGTTCATGTGCGGGTTGTTCGAATGGTTGCTGGGCAACTCGTCGCCATCACCGAACAGGATGGCATCTTTTTTCTCCAGGCTCACGGACGTGCTCCTTGTGGGCTGATCGACGGAGCATTGACGCTAACCGCTGAAAGCGACGGGACGATGACAGGCACTCGAGGCCTTTTGCCATGATCCGGAAATGAAAAACCCCGGCCGGAGCCGGGGTTTTCGCGAGGCGGGCCGGGCAGATCGTGGCTGCCCGGCTGGCCCCTGTTCCTTAGTGGAACTGGTTCATGGTGTTGTCTTTGCCGCTGGCCTTCAGAGCGGCTTCGCCTGCGAAGTACTCTTTATGGTTGTCGCCGATGTCGGAGCCCGCCATGTTCTGGTGCTTGACGCAGGCGATGCCCTGGCGCAGTTCCTGGCGCTGCACGCCCTTCACGTAGGCCAGCATGCCTTCGTCGGCGAAGTAGCCCTTGGCCAGGTTGTCGGTGGACAGCGCGGCGGTGTGGTAGGTCGGCAGGGTGATCAGGTGGTGGAAGATGCCGGCGTGGGCCGATCCATCGCGCTGGAAGGTGCGGATCTTCTCGTCGGCGACCTTGGCCAGCTCGGTGTCGTCGTACTCGACGCTCATCAGCTTGTTGCGGTCGTAGGCGGAAACGTCCTTGCCTTCGGCGACGAACGCATCGAACACCTGCTGGCGGAAGTTCAGGGTCCAGTTGAAGGACGGGCTGTTGTTGTAGACCAGCTTGGCGTTCGGAATCACTTCGCGGATGCGATCGACCATTGCCTTGATCTGGCCGACGTGCGGCTTCTCGGTTTCGATCCAGAGCAGGTCGGCGCCGTTCTGCAGCGAGGTGATGCAGTCCAGGACGCAGCGATCTTCGCCGGTGCCCTTGCGGAACTGGAACAGGTTGGAAGCCAGGCGCTTCGGACGCAGCAGCTTGCCTTCGCGCTTGATCACGACGTCGCCGTTGCCCAGCTCGGCCTCGGAGATCTCTTCGCAATCCAGGAAGGAGTTGTACAGGTCGCCCAGGTCGCCCGGCTCGTTGGTCACGGCGATCTGCTTGGTCAGGCCGGCGCCCAGGGAGTCGGTACGGGCGACGATCACGCCATCGTCCACGCCCAGCTCGAGGAAGGCGTAGCGTACGGCATTGATCTTGGCGAGGAAGTCGATGTGCGGAACGGTGACCTTGCCGTCCTGGTGGCCGCACTGCTTCTCGTCGGACACCTGGTTTTCGATCTGGATGCAGCAGGCGCCGGCTTCGATCATCTTCTTGGCCAGCAGGTAGGTCGCCTCGGCGTTGCCGAAGCCGGCGTCGATGTCGGCGATGATCGGCACCACGTGGGTTTCGAAGTTGTCGATCTGGGCCAGCAGCTCGGCTTCCTTGGCCTTGTCGCCAGCGGCGCGGGCAGCGTCCAGGCCGGTGAACAGCAGGTCCAGCTCGCGGGCGTCAGCCTGGCGCAGGAAGGTGTACAGCTCTTCGATCAGGCCGGAAACCGCGGTTTTCTCGTGCATGGACTGGTCCGGCAGCGGGCCGAAGTCGGAGCGCAGCGCGGCGACCATCCAACCGGACAGGTAGAGGTAGCGCTTGTTGGTGGTCTTCAGGTGCTTCTTGATCGAGATCAGCTTCTGCTGCCCGATGAAGCCGTGCCAGCAACCCAGCGACTGGGTGTAGACGGAGGAGTCCGCATCGTATTCGGCCATGTCCTTGCGCATGATGGCCGCGGTGTACTTGGCGATATCCAGGCCGGTCTTGAAGCGGTTCTGGATACGCATGCGAGCTGCGTACTCGGGGTTGATCGCGCTCCAGCTGCTGCCGTTCTTCTCTTTCAGCGCGGCAACTGCCTTGATCTCGTTCTGATATGCGGACATGGTCAATCCTTCAAGAAATGTATTGGTTGAGCACCGACTGACCCACTCAAAACCTGCTGGTGAAGGTTGTCTTGCGGGTGGCTCACCGCTGCATGGCGAGAGAATGACCGTGGCGAAGAATGACGCCGAGGAGGGGGTGGAGACGAACAGTTCGCGGACCGTGCTTCTCGACTGGCTCAAGTGCCGTTCGGCTCGTGGTTGCCGGTGGGCGACTCGCTGTCGAGTCTTTCGATCTGGCTGATACGTAAACGCTTCCCCGTCCCTCAGGACAACTTCGTTCCAGTCGCAATCTCGTCAAGCCGCCTTGTGGGCAGATCAACACGGTGGAGGCCGAGGGCGTATCGGCGCAGGCACCGGGAGCTCGTCGTTTCAGAGCCCCTGATTAGCGGGAGCGGGGCCATCATGCTCTGGAAAAAATCCGTCGTCAAACGTTTTGTAGTGTTTTTTCAAGACTACTACACGAAGGTCTAAGAGTGACCGGATGGTCTTGTCTGGTCGAGATGTTTCCGTTTGCATCGAAAATGCCCGCAAGAGCCCGCGCCCCGCGGCTTTGCCGGAGCGGGAGGCAATTCGCGCTGGAAAGAGCGCCGTCGGTCAGTCGAGGGTTTCGACTTTCAGGCGCAGGCTGGTGTCGTCGCGTCCCTGGGTCGAGTAGCGACGCACGAAGCCGCGCTGGTCGGCCTGGTTCTGTTCGCTGACGCCGCCCAGGGTGATCCACTCGCCGAGCTTGCCGCTGACCCGGGTGTCGGTGCTCTGGGTATCGATGACGCCGGGATGGCTCTGGCTGAGGCGGTCATTGCTGGAGCTGATGGTGACGTGCACCAGATTGCCGGTCAGCGTCGCGGTGACGTAGAAGCCGCGGTTGACGTTGCGGTATTCGGTCTGGCTGTAGATCTGCCCGTAGGGACCGGTGGCGGTGCTGGTGATGGGGACGCTCTGGCCGACCTGGATCAGCGCCGGGTAGCCCTCGGTGGCCTGGACCTGCTGGCTGCCGCCGGAACGGCTGTCGGTGGAGCGACGGATGATGCGGACGCGATCCTTGCCGTTGACCTCGCCGCGGCCGCTCTGGATCTCGATGTTGCCGGCGCTGGCCGAACCATCCACCGAATAGCCGCGGCTGTCCTGTTGCAGGTTCTCGCTGGTATCCACGGTGATCAGCAGGCGATGCGGGCGCGAGTCGATCTGCTGCAGGACCGATTGCAACTCGCGGATCTTCGCCGGCTCGGCATTGACGATCAACTGGTTGCCATAGGCGGTGACCTTGCCTTCGCTGCCGATGACCGACTGGGCCACCGCCATCACGTCGTCGGCGGTGCGGTAGTTGAGCGGGATCACTTCGGTGCGCGGGGCGGCCGAGGCGCCGAGAACGACCGTCGCCAGCAGCGAGGAGAGCAAGGTGGTGCGCAACAGGGTCACAGGAGGAAGCTCCGCAGGTCCGGGTCGGAAAGACTGGTGTCCCAGGCCTGCTCGAAGCGGGCCTGGAGTTGACGCACCCGCCCGGCGGCACGGTAGCAGGCGTAGCCCGCCGGTTGCGCCGGTTTCGGGCGCAGCAGCAGGCCCTGGTCGTCGGCCAGGAGGAAGGCGTCGTCCTCTTTAGGGTAGTCCGGGTTGAGGCGGCGGATCAGGCAGTTGCTCGACAGGCGGCGCGAAAGGTTGATCAGGCGGTGGCCGTTGCGCACGGCCTGGGCGCTGTCGCCAACGAGGATACGCAGGCGATTGCGTGGATTGGCCAGGAGAAAACGGGTGCAGGCTTCCTGGATGCTGCTGTGGTGATAGAGCCAGCTTTCCAGGTCGGGACTGTGCAGGCAGAGCGAGCGGCGGGCTTGCTGCAGGAGGGCCAGGGCATGGGCGCGGGCTTCCTGCGGATGCTCGAAGCGCTCCAGCGGCTCATGTTCGCCGAGGCGGAATGGCGCTGGTTCCCAGCGTTCCGCGGGTGGTGCGGCGCTTGCCGGGTTGCGTACCGCAAAGCGCCCCGGAGAGCTGAATTCGATGGCCGGCAGGTCGGCCGGCGAGGTCTCCGGGGTGTCGCTCATCGGGCCTCAGTCGCTGTCGCGAACCATGTCGACATGGGGCAGGCCGGCATCGAGGAATTCGCCGCTATCGACCTTGAAGCCCAGTCGCTCGTAAAAGGGAATGGCGTAGACCTGCGCGGTCAGCAGTTGGCGCTTCAGGCCGCGTCGCTCGGCTTCCTCGATGGCCGCGCGCATCAGCGCGTCGCCGACCTTCAGGCCGCGCCAGTCCTTGAGTACCGAGACCCTGCCGATGTGCCCGTCGCCCAGCAGGCGCGCGGTGCCGATCGCGTATTCGCCTTCATAGGCGAGAAAATGCACGGCTTCGTCGTCTTCGGCGTCCCACTCCAGTTCCGGCGGAACCGACTGTTCGGCAATGAAGACCGCTTCGCGGATGCGGCGCAGCTCGGCATTGTCCTTCTGCCAGTCGGCTACGCGTACGCGGATCTTATTCATCTGCAAACTCCAAACTGCCCTGTTTGACCAACTCCGCCAACAGCTTACGCGCATCGTCGTCGGCCAGCCATTGGCCGAGGTTTTCCAGATGCAACGCATCGGCCGAGCAGACCAGCTTCAGCAGTTCCTTGAGCTGGCCGGGCAGGAGTACGCTCTGGCCGCTGGCGAACAGCACCAGGCCGATGTCGATCTCGCTCCAGGCCAGGCGGGCGCTGGGGTTGCGCACCAGCAGCGCGCCATCCTCGAGGGCGCCGAACAGCTCCTCTTCGGGGATATCCTCGCCGGCAACCAGTTCAGGATAGCGCGGCTCGGTCATGAACTGGCCGAACCAGGTCAGCAGCAGGCGCTCGTCGCTCATGTGCTCCTGGATCAGGCCCTGCAGGCGCTCCAGAGCGTCGCGCTGGATCTGGTGCGGATCGTCGCCTACCGGTTGCAGGCCGGCATCGGTGTAGCGCTCCTCGTCGGAGAGGAACTGGCCGAGGAAGTCGGTGAAATGGGTCAGCACTTCGGCGGCGCTGGGCGCGCGGAAGCCGATCGAGTAGGTCATGCACTCGTCTTCGGCAATGCCGTAGTGGGCGAGGCGCGGGGGCAGGTAGAGCATGTCGCCGGGCTCCAGGACCCACTCGTCGCTCTGTTCGAAGTCGGCGAGGATGCGCAGGTCGGCGTGCTCGCGCAGCGGGCTGTCGCTGCTGCACATCTGTCCGACTTTCCAGCGCCGGCGTCCGTGGCCCTGAAGCAGGAATACGTCGTAGTTGTCGAAGTGCGGACCGACGCCGCCGCCAGGAGCGGCGTAGCTGATCATTACGTCGTCGATCCGCCAGCTGGGCAGGAAGCGGAATTGCTCCAGCAGTTGGGCGACTTCCGGGACGAACTGGTCGACCGCCTGCACCAGCAGGGTCCAGTCCTGTTCCGGCAGGTGCTGGTAGTCCTCCTCCTGGAACGGGCCACGGCGCATTTCCCACGGGGTTTTCCCGTGTTCGAGGACGATGCGCGATTCCACCGATTCCTCCAGCGACAGCCCGGCCAGTTCGTCGGCGGACAGCGGGCTTTCGAAGTCCGGGATCGCCTGGCGGACCAGCAGCGGTTTGCGCTGCCAGTAGTCGCGGAGGAATTCGGCAGCGGTCAGTCCGCCCAGAAGTTGCAGGGGAGTATCAGCATTCATGGTTAAGTCCTTGAAACAAAAACGCCCGGCGCAGCCGGGCGTGCAAAAGGGTTGCGTGCTCAGATGCGCTTGGCCTGGGCGGCGGCATTGCCGACGTAGCCGGCCGGGGTCAGCTTCTTCAGCTCGACCTTGGCCTCGGCGGGAATCGCCAGCTCTTCGATGAAAGTCTGCAAGGCTTCGGCGCTGATGCCTTTGCCGCGGGTCAGTTCCTTCAGCTTCTCGTAGGGGTTTTCCACACCATAGCGACGCATCACGGTCTGCACCGGCTCGGCGAGGACTTCCCAGCAGGCGTCCAGGTCCTCGGCGATGCGCTGGGCGTTCAGCTCCAGCTTGCCGATGCCCTTCAGGCTGGCCTCGTAGGCGATGACGCTGTGGGCGATGCCGACGCCGAGGTTGCGCAGCACGGTGGAGTCGGTCAGGTCGCGCTGCCAGCGCGAGATCGGCAGCTTGCTGGCCAGGTGCTGGAACAGCGCGTTGGCGATGCCGAGGTTGCCCTCGGAGTTCTCGAAGTCGATCGGGTTGACCTTGTGCGGCATGGTCGAGGAGCCGATCTCGCCGGCCACGGTCTTCTGCTTGAAATAGCCGAGGGAGATGTAGCCCCAGACGTCGCGGTCGAAGTCGATGAGGATGGTGTTGAAGCGGGCGATGGCATCGAACAGCTCGGCGATGTAGTCGTGCGGCTCGATCTGGGTGGTGTAGGGGTTGAAGGTCAGGCCGAGGTCGCCTTCGATGAACTGGCGGGCGTTGGCTTCCCAGTCGACTTCGGGATAGGCGGACAGGTGGGCGTTGTAGTTGCCCACGGCGCCGTTGATCTTGCCCAGCAACTCGATGCCGGCGACCTGCTTGATCTGCCGCTCCAGGCGGTAGACGACGTTGGCCAGTTCCTTGCCCAGGGTGGTCGGCGAGGCGGGCTGGCCGTGGGTGCGGGAGAGCATCGGCACGTCGGCGAATTTCACCGCCAGTTCGCGGATGGCCTCGGCGATCTGGCGCATCAGCGGCAGCAGCACGCTGTCGCGACCCTCGCGGAGCATCAGGGCGTGGGACAGGTTGTTGATGTCCTCGGAGGTGCAGGCGAAGTGGATGAACTCGCTGACCGCGGCCAGCTCCGGGAGCTTGGCGGCCTGTTCCTTGAGCAGGTACTCCACGGCTTTCACGTCGTGGTTGGTGGTGCGCTCGATTTCCTTGATGCGTTCGGCGTGTTCCAGCTGGAAGTCGCTGGCCAGGCTGTCGAGCAGGGCGTTGGCTTCGGCGGAGAACGGCGCGACCTCGGGAATCCCGGCGTGGGCGGCGAGGCGCTGCAGCCAGCGGACTTCCACCATGACGCGGAAACGGATCAGGCCGTATTCGCTGAAGATCGGACGCAGGCTGCTGGTTTTGCCGGCATAGCGGCCATCGACGGGGGATACCGCGGTGAGCGAGGAAAGCTGCATGAGACGTTCTCGTGGCTGGAAGTCAACGAAAAAGGGGCGCATATCATACATGAAAGGTGCGCCCCGGTGGGGCATTCAGCGGGGCCTTTCGGCGGGGCGGTTGCCCAGCAGGGGGATCAGGCTGGCGGCGAAGATCAGGGCGGCGCCGAGCAGCGACGTGTGGCTGGGCAGTTCGTCCCAGCGCAGCCAGGCGATCACCCCGGCGAAAACGATGGCCATGTAGGCGATCGGTCCGATCACTCCCGGGGAGGCCAGGGCATAGGCCTGCGACATGGTCAGTTGGCCGAGGCTGGCGAACAGTCCGGCGCCGAGCAGCAGGAGCAGTTCCTGGCCGTTCAGCGGTTGCCAGGCCCAGGCCAGCGGCACGGCGGAGAACAGGGTGCCGAACAGGGCGAAGTAGAAGACGATGCGATAGGCCGGCTCGCTGTCGCTCATTTCGCGGATCGAGACGAAGGCACAGGCGGCCATCAGGCTGGAAGCGATGCCGACCAGGGCGATCGGCGCCACTACCGCGCCGCTGGGCCTGGCCACCAGCAGCACGCCGAGGAAGCCGACCAGGGTAGCGACCATCATGCGGCGGGTCAGCGGCTCCTTGATCCACAGGTGTGCGATCAGCGGCGTGAACACCGGCGCGGCATAGCTGAACAGCATGGCGTCGGTCAGCGGTAGGTGGGCGAGGGCGTAGAAGTAGCAGTACATGCCGCCCAGGCCGTAGGTGGTGCGCAGCAGGTGCGATAGCGGGCGGCGGGTGCGCAGCGGGCCGATGCCGCGAGTCAGCGCCAGGGGCAGGAAGAACAGCACGCCGACGAGGTTGCGGAAGAACACCACGGTTTCGTTGTTGACGGTGCTGGAAGCCTCGCGGATCAGGCCGCCCATCAGGGCGAAGAGCAGCGCCGAAAGAGCCAGCATGGCGGCGCCCTGGGTCGGGCTGTTGCGCCGTTGCGGCTGGCTCCCGGCCATGGCCATGGCTAGCCGCGCAGCAGGGGATAGAGTTCGTTGAGCAGCCGGCGCCGGCTGAACACCATCTGCCAGCGGCTGCCGCCCAGTTGCCGCCAGAGCCGCGCCGAGCGGATGCCGGCGAGCAACAGGGCGCGGATCCGCGCGGCGTTGCTGCTGACCTGCAGGTGGCGCATGTCGCCGTGTACCTGGATGCGCTGGCGGAAGGTGCTGAGGGTGTCCTGGTAGATGCTGGCGAACGAGGCGATGACGTTCTCGTGGACCAGGCCGAAGTGCTGGACCTGCTGTTCGACCTGGTCGAGGCGCTGGCCGATCAGGTCGAGCATGTCGCCGCGCTTGTCCAGTTGCCGTTCCAGGGTCAGCATCGCCAGGGCGTAGCGCAGCGGTTCGCGCTGCAGGCTGCCGGGCTTGCGCTCCAGGGCGCTGGCCAGGGCCTTGAAGCCGTCGCGTAGGTTGAGGCTGTCGCCACCGTAGACGTCCAGGGTGCTGGCCGGGTTGCGCGCCAGCAGGCTGCCGAGCATGCAGCCCAGCGGGGCTTCGCTGATCTGCCCGGTGCGTGCCAGCTTGTCGACCAGGGCTGCGGATTCGAAGACGGCGCCGAGGGCGATCAGTTGCTGTCGCGGATCGCTCACGGGCGTCCTCCGAAATCCCAGGCTTCCGCCGTTTCGATCACGCCGCCGCCGAGGCAGACGTCGCCGTCGTAGAACACCACCGATTGCCCCGGGGTCACTGCGCGCTGCGGTTCGTCGAACACCGCGCGGTAGCCTTCCGCGGTCTTTTCCAGGACGCAGTCCTGGTCGCTCTGCCGGTAGCGCACCTTGGCCCGCAGGCGGCGCGGCCGCTCCAGCTCGACCGGGTTGACCCAGTAGATTCGCGAGGCCAGCAGGGCGCGGGAGAACAGCAGCGGGTGGTCGTTGCCCTGGCCGACCAGCAGCACGTTGCGTTGCAGGTCCTTGCCGAGTACGTACCAGGGATCGTCGCCGGCTTCCTTGAGGCCGCCGATGCCGAGGCCCTGGCGCTGGCCGATGGTGTGGTACATCAGGCCGCTGTGGCGACCGATGACCTTGCCTTCGGTGGTCTCGATGTCGCCCGGCTGGGCCGGCAGGTACTGCTTGAGGAAATCGGTGAAGCGTCGCTCGCCAATGAAGCAGATGCCCGTGGAGTCCTTCTTCTTCGCCGTGGCGAGGCCATGCTTCTCGGCGATGGCGCGGACTTCCGGCTTCTCCAGTTCGCCGACGGGGAACAGGCTGCGGGCGATCTGCTCGCCGCCCACCGCGTGCAGGAAGTAGCTCTGGTCCTTGTTCGGGTCCAGGCCCTTGAGCAGCTCGGTGCGCCCGTCGCGGTCGCGGCGCCGCACATAGTGGCCGGTGGCGATCAGGTCCGCGCCGAGCATCAGCGCGTAGTCGAGGAACGCCTTGAACTTGATTTCGCGGTTGCAGAGGATGTCCGGGTTCGGCGTACGGCCGGCCTTGTACTCGGCAAGGAAGTGCTCGAACACGTTATCCCAGTATTCCGCGGCGAAGTTCGCCGTGTGCAGCTTGATGCCGATCCGGTCGCAGACGGCCTGGGCGTCGGCCAGGTCCTCGCGGGCGGTACAGTATTCGGTGCCGTCGTCCTCGTCCCAGTTCTTCATGAACAGGCCTTCGACCTGATAGCCCTGCTGCAACAGGAGCAGGGCGGAGACGGACGAGTCGACGCCGCCGGACATGCCGACGATCACGCGCTCGCGGCGTGGGGTGGGGGCGGATTCAGACATAGCGATCAGGCGTCACGGGCGAATTCGTAAAACGCGGATTCTATCAGGCCTGGGGCAGGGAGGGCGACACGTGGGTGTCGCGGATCAGCGCCAGGGGATAGCGGCCGCCGGCCAGGTAGTCGTCGATGCAGCGCAGCACCAGGTGGCTGCGCCAGCGCTGCGGCTGGGCAGCCAGTTCGTCGCGGGTCAGCCAGCGCGGGCCGATGATGCCGTCGTCGAGGGCGCGCTCGGGGTGGTGGCGCACGGGGTGGGCGGCGAAGCATACGCGCTGGTAGGTGACGCCGTTGGACGGGGCGGTGTACAGGTAGATGCCGGTGACGGCGCTCAGCTCGACCTCCCAGCCGGTTTCCTCGAGGGTTTCGCGCAGGGCGGCCTCGAGCAGGCTTTCGGCGGGCTCCAGGTGCCCGGCGGGCTGGTTCAGCACCTCGCGGCCGTCGGCCTGTTCCTCGACCAGCAGGAAGCGGCCTTGGTCCTCGACGATGGTCGCTACGGTGACATGGGGATGCCAGCTCATGGATGTCTCCTCGGTACGGAAAAGGCCTCGATAAAAAGAAACCCCGAGCGTAGGCCCGGGGTTTCTGCTTCGTCAGCGTGACGCCATCAGGCCAGGCTGTCGATCGCCGCGTTGAAGGTGGCGCTGGGGCGCATCACCTTGCTGGTCAGCTCCGGGTTGGAGCGATAGTAGCCGCCGATCTCGGCCGGCTTGCCCTGGACCGCATTGAGTTCGGCGACGATGGTCGCTTCCTGCTCGGTCAGGGCCTTGGCCAGCGGCGCGAAGTGCGCTTTCAGCTCGGCGTCTTCGTCCTGGGCGGCCAGGGCCTGGGCCCAGTACATCGCCAGGTAGAAGTGGCTGCCGCGGTTGTCGATGTCGCCGACCTTGCGCGACGGCGACTTGTTGTTGTCCAGCAGCTTGCCGGTGGCTTCGTCCAGCGCCTTGCCGAGCAGCTTGGCCTTGGCGTTGCCGGTCTTGATCCCGGTTTCTTCCAGGGACACGGCCAGGGCCAGGAACTCGCCCAGGGAGTCCCAGCGCAGATAGTTCTCTTCCACCAGTTGCTGGACGTGCTTGGGTGCCGAGCCGCCGGCGCCGGTTTCGTACATGCCGCCGCCCGCCATCAGCGGAACGATGGAGAGCATCTTGGCCGAGGTGCCCAGTTCCATGATCGGGAACAGGTCGGTCAGGTAGTCGCGCAGGACGTTGCCGGTCACCGAGATGGTGTCCTTGCCGCGGATCAGGCGTTCCATGCTGACGCGAATGGCCTCGTTGTAGCCCATGATGCTGATGTCGAGACCGGTCAGGTCGTGGTCCTCGAGGTACAGCTCGACCTTCTTGCGCAGTTCGCGGTCGTGGGCGCGCTCCGGGTCCAGCCAGAAGATCGCCGGGGTATCGGACTGGCGTGCGCGGGTGACGGCCAGCTTGACCCAGTCGCGGATCGGAGCGTCCTTGGTCTGGCAGGCGCGCCAGATGTCGCCGGTCTCCACCTCGTGCTGCATCAGCACGCTGCCGTCGGCCAGGACCACGCGCATGGTGCCGTCGGCGGTCATTTCGAAGGTCTTGTCGTGGGAGCCATACTCCTCGGCCTTCTGCGCCATCAGGCCGACGTTCGGCACGCTGCCCATGGTGGTCGGGTCGAAGGCGCCGTTGGTCTTGCAGAAGTTGATCATCTCCTGATAGATGCGGGCGTAGGTGCTTTCCGGCATTACCGCCTTGGTGTCTTTCTGCTTGCCGTCCTTGCCCCACATCTGGCCGGAGTTGCGGATCATCGCCGGCATCGAGGCGTCGACGATGACGTCGCTCGGAATGTGCAGGTTGGTGATGCCCTTCACGGAGTCGACCATCGCCATTTCCGGGCGGTGGCTGTACACCTCGTGGATGTCGTGGAGGATCTCTTCCTGCTGGGAGGCGGGCAGCGACTTGATCTTGTCGTAGACGCTGGAGATGCCGTTGTTCGGGTTCACGCCGAGCTCTTCGAAGAGTTGGCCCCACTTGTCGAAGACGTCCTTGTAGTAGACGCTCACCGCATGCCCGAAGACGATCGGGTGGGAAATCTTCATCATAGTCGCCTTGACGTGCAGGGACCACATGACGCCGGTTTCCTTGCAGTCCTGCAGGGTCTTCTCGAAGAAGTCGCGCAGCTTGCCGCAGCTCATGAACATGCTGTCGAGCACTTCGCCTTCCTGCAGGCTCAGTTGCTTCTTGACCTCGACCTTGCCGTCCTTGCCGACGAACTCGATGCGCACGTCACCGGCCTTGGCCATGGTGATGGACTGTTCGCTGGAGAAGAAGTCGCCGCCGCGCATGTAGTCGGCGTGGGAGCGCGAGGCCATGCTCCACTTGCCCATGGAGTGCGGGTGCTTGCGGGCGTAGGCCTTCACCGCGGCAGGCGCGCGACGGTCGGAGTTGCCTTCGCGCAGGACCGGGTTCACGGCGCTGCCGAGGATCTTCGCGTAGCGTGCGCGAACCTCTTTCTCTTCGTCGGTCTGCGGGTCTTCCGGGAAGTCGGGAACCTTGTAGCCCAGGCCCTGCAGCTCGGCGATCGCGCCTTTCAGCTGGGGCACCGAGGCGCTGATGTTGGGCAGCTTGATGATATTGGCGTCGGGCGAGGTGGCCAGGACCGCCAGGCGGGCGAGGTCGTCTTCGATACGCTGGTCGGCGTCGAGGCGGTCGGCGAAGTTGGCCAGGATGCGTCCTGCAAGAGAGATGTCGCTGGTCTCGACGTCGATGCCGGCGGACGCGGCAAAGGCCTTGACGATGGGGAGGAGCGAGTAGGTGGCGAGCGCAGGTGCTTCGTCGGTGAAGGTGTAGGTGATCTTCGAGCGGATGGACATCTACGGTAACTCTCTTTTTTGCTGGGCGCGCACAGAGTCTCGATACGCGTTGGTGGACGCGATGCCTTCGCTCAACATCGGGTTGAATCGAAATCGAGATATGCCGCGGGATATAGGGGCGCCAGTAGAGCGTTGTACGGCGGGTTCATGGTGGCGAACCCGACGCTGCGAGGGGAGAGGGTCTGGTCCCAGACTGCTCGGACCTCGATGACTGCGAAGTCATGGCGCGCAGTATACCACCCTCTCGCCGGGCTGATGCGCTCGCCTGTTTAGACTAAGGAAGATGTGGTTTCCGGGCGGACAACTGGGCTACCCTAGAAGGCTGCAACAGGGTTTTAACCACAACACGGAGTTCAGCATGGGATACCAAAAGATCCAGGTGCCGGCGACCGGTGACAAAATCACTGTGAATGCCGACATGTCCTTGAGCGTACCGAAGAACCCGATCATCCCGTTCATCGAGGGTGATGGCATCGGCGTCGATATCAGCCCGGTCATGATCAAGGTTGTCGACGCTGCAGTGGAAAAAGCATACAAGGGCGAGCGCAAGATCGCCTGGATGGAAGTCTACGCCGGCGAGAAGGCCACCCAGGTTTATGACCAGGACACCTGGCTGCCCCAGGAAACCCTGGACGCCGTGCGCGACTACGTGGTTTCCATCAAGGGCCCGCTGACCACCCCGGTCGGTGGCGGCATCCGCTCCCTGAACGTGGCCCTGCGCCAGCAACTCGATCTCTACGTCTGCCAGCGCCCGGTACGCTGGTTCGAAGGCGTGCCCAGCCCGGTGAAGAAGCCTGGCGACGTGGACATGGTGATCTTCCGCGAGAACTCCGAGGACATCTATGCCGGCGTCGAGTGGAAGGCCGGTTCGCCGGAGGCGGAGAAGGTCATCAAGTTCCTCACCGAGGAAATGGGCGTCAAGAAGATCCGCTTCACCGAGAACTGCGGCATCGGCATCAAGCCGGTTTCCCAGGAAGGCACCAAGCGCCTGGTGCGCAAGGCCCTGCAATACGCCGTCGACAACGACCGCAGTTCGGTGACCCTGGTGCACAAGGGCAACATCATGAAGTTCACCGAGGGTGCCTTCAAGGATTGGGGCTACGAAGTCGCGCGCGATGAATTCGGCGCCGAGCTGCTGGACGGCGGTCCGTGGATGCAGTTCAAGAATCCGAAGACCGGCAAGAACGTCGTGGTCAAGGACGTGATCGCCGACGCCATGTTGCAGCAGATCCTGCTGCGCCCCGCCGAGTACGACGTGATCGCCACCCTGAACCTGAACGGCGACTATCTCTCCGACGCCCTGGCGGCCGAGGTCGGCGGCATCGGCATCGCGCCCGGCGCCAACCTGTCCGATTCGGTGGCCATGTTCGAGGCGACCCACGGCACCGCGCCGAAGTACGCCGGCCAGGACAAGGTCAACCCGGGTTCGCTGATCCTCTCCGCGGAGATGATGCTGCGCCACATGGGCTGGACCGAGGCGGCCGACCTGATCATCAAGGGCACCAACGGGGCGATCGCCGCCAAGACCGTGACCTATGACTTCGAACGCCTGATGGACGGCGCGACCCTGCTGTCCTGCTCGGAGTTCGGCGACGCGATGATTGCCAAGATGTAGGAAGGGCTAGCGCCCGAACGAGAAAAAGGCCGGTTCGCACCGGCCTTTTTCATTTCCGTGTCCCGTCCTGAATAAGGTTTACACCTCCCATGCCGATTTTCCGGAGAGCTAGATGGAGCAAGGTGTAAAGCGCACACAGCGAGATTACTCACTGTCTTTTAAATTGGCCGTCGTTG